>CAYRBQ010000013.1:0-20024 GCA_964422305.1 uncultured Reyranella sp.
CGCCCAGCGCGACGGGCGACGGCGGCCATGCCGATCGCCAGCTCTACGCCGTCGCCGCCGGCATCGGCCTCATGTACAGCCAGGTGTCCGGCAATCTGAGCGACGTCAATTTCACGTCGCTGCGCGAGGGCAAGCTGGATCTCTGGCCCGTCGTCGACCAGGTGCAGCAGCACATGGTCGTGCCGCAGGCCTGCCGTCCCGCCTGGCGCCGCGTGATGAAGGTCGCGGCCGGCCGCGGCCTGCAGGTCTCGCCGGAGACGACCGCGATCTGGGCGCCGCCGAAGCGGCCCTGGGTCAATCCGGCCGACGATCTCAAGGCGACCGCCGGCGAGCTCGCCCTGGGCCTCGAATCCTGGGCCGACCTGGTGGCGGCGCGGGGCTACGACCCCGAGGAGCTGCTGGCCGAGATCCAGGACTGGCAGGCCAAGCTGACCGCCGCGGGGCTCAGCGCCGGCGCGGCGCCCGGCATCGCCAGCCTGCCGCCGCCGGCGCCGACCGCGGACAACACCGGCTCCAACAAGGGGTAGATCCATGACCGTGCAGACCAAGCCGGGCGCGAACGGCGTTCGCACCGAGAGCATCGCAATGCCCGCCTTCCGGCGTGACGCCTCGATCGTCCGGCCGCCCGCCGCCCAGGAGGGGCAGCGGACCTTCGAGGTCGTATGGACCGCCGGCGCCGAAGTCCTGCGCTTCGACTGGATGCGCGAGCAGTACTATGTCGAGGTCCTGCAGGTCGACGAGAAGTCGATCCGCCTCGACCGGCTCAATTCCGGCCGCGCCCCGCTCCTCGACAGCCACGGCCGCTGGTCGCTGCAGAGCGTGATCGGCGTCGTCGAGAAGGGCAGCGTCACGATCGGCAAGGGCGAGTCGCGCGCGACGGTGCGGCTCAGCGGCCGCGAGGACCTGGCCGGTCTGCTTCAGGACATCCGCGACGGCATCGTCGCGAACGTGAGCTGCGGCTACGTCATCCACGCCTTCCGCGAGGAAATGCGGGAGAACAAGCTCTACCGCATCGTCACCGATTGGGAGCCGAACGAGATCAGCTTCGTCCCGGTCGGCGCAGATGCCGCCGCCGGACTGCGCAGCGTCGACGGCAAGGTCGCGCCGGATCCCAAGCTGCCGACCTTCCCCTGCCTGGCCACCCGCGCCGCGGCGGCCGACTCTGCAGGATCGATCGACGCCGTGCGTGCGCGCATGCGCATGCGGGCCGCTGCGCTCGGCTGACCGGGCCCAAACCGCTTCGGCAAGGCCGCCTGCTCCCCGGGGCTGCAGGACACCGGCTCTCGAGCCCCGGATCGTTGACACTGAAAGGAAACCACGATGAAGGCCCATCGCCTGTCGATCGCGGCGGCCGCCGTTTGCGTTCTGGCTGTCGCCGCCCTGACCCTGGTCCCGGACGCCTATGCGACCGTGACCGCGGCGCTGACCGCGCCCTATGTCCCGTCCCTCGAGATCCTGCTGGCTGCGCCGGTGGCGCTGCCGGCGCTTCGGTCCGAGCTCGCCGATCTCGAGGCGCGCGCCGCAGCGAAGATCAAGGAGCTGAAGGACGACACGCCGGCCGATCAGCAGCGCACGATCGAGGCCGATCACCAGAAGCTGCTTGGCGAGATCGAGGAGAAGAAGCGCGCGATCGCGGCCGCCGAGGACGAGGAGAGGAAGAAGCAGACCCGCGCCTGGACGGCGGAGGAGATCTCCAAGATCAAGGCGCGCGGCCAGGCCTTCGGCCTGCGCGGCGAGGTCGTGCTCGAGATCATGGCCGACCCGAAGCACCGCAGCCTCGAGTCCGTCACCGACGCCCTGCAGGACAAGGCGGCGACCGACCCGGCCAGCCGCTCCAACCCGCACATCGAGCTGCAGGCGGACGAAGGCGACAAGCTGCGCGCCGCCGTCGGGGATGCGATCCTGCTGCGCGCCAACCCGCAGGCGATCACGGGCGCCGACGCGGCCTCCCGCGACCGCCTGGCGGCGGCGCGCCAGTACCGCGGCATGTCGCTGCTCGAGATGGGCCGCGAGTTCATGCAGCAGGGCCGGCAGCTCGACCTGCGCGGCCTCAGCCGCATGGAGCTGGCGACCGTGCTGCTCGGCATGCGCGACGCCGGCTCGTTCGGCGTGCGCGCCGGCGCCGGCATGCATTCGACGTCGGACTTCGCCAACGTCCTGGCGAATGTGGTGTCGAAGCGGCTGCGCGACGCCTATGCGGCGGCGCCGCAGAGCTGGAAGCAGTTCTGCCGCCAGTCCAACAGCCCCGACTTCAAGGAGAAGTCGGTCGTGCAGCTCTCCTCGGCGCCGTCCTTCAAGCTGGTGCGCGAGGGCCAGGAGTACAGCCACGGGGCGATGACCGACGGTGTCGAGAAGTACTCGCTCGCCACCTACGGCCGCATCGTCGCGATCACGCGCCAGACCATCATCAACGACGATCTCGGCGCCTTCGATCGCCTCCCGACCCTGCTCGGCCGCTCGGCGGCGACGCTGGAGAACACGACCGTCTGGTCGATCCTGATCGACAACCCGGACATGAACGACGGCGTCGACCTGTTCCACGCCGACCACGGCAACCTGCTGAACGCGTCGGCGATCGACGAGACCAACCTCGGCCTGGCGCGCGCCGCCATGCGCAAGCAGAAGTCGCTGGCCGCCAAGGCCGCCGACCGCGAGAACCTGAACCTGTTCGCCAGGTTCCTGGCCTGCGGCCCGGACAAGGAAGTGCAGGCGCAGAAGATGCTGTCGGCCGTCCAGGCGACCGCGACGTCGGGCGTCAACCCGTTCGCCAACTCGATGACCCTGGTCGTCGACGGCAACATCACCGGCAACGCCTGGTTCACGATCGCCGACCCCGCGACGATCGACACCATCGAGTACTCCTACCTCGAGGGCGAGGAAGGCCTGTTCACCGAGCAGCGCATGGGCTTCGAGGTCGACGGCATCCAGGTCAAGGGCCGCCTCGACTTCGCGGCCAAGCCGATCGACTGGCGCGGCATGACCAAGAACCCCGGCGCCTGAGCCGGGGTCGCAGCAACGGCTGCAGGGCCGGCGCGGCGCGCGGATCGCGCCGGCCTTTCGTTCCGCGCACCCCATCCACTGATCCGAGGATCAAGCCATGAAAAACTATCTCGGGCCCGGCAAGACTGTCGTGGTCACTGCGCCGGAAGCCGTGTCGTCCGGCGAGTTCATCAAGGTCGGCTCGCTCTACGGCGTCGCGCCGGTCGCCGCGGAGAGCGGCGCGCCGGTCGTGCTCGACCGCAGCGGCGGCGTCTACGAGCTCCCCAAGGTCAGCGGCGCCGCCTGGGCCCAGGGGCAGAAGCTCTTCTGGGATGCGTCGGAGAAGAAGTTCACGGTCGACGCCAGCAAGTCCCCGATCGCGGCGATCGCCTTCGCCGCCGCGGCCGAGCTCGCGACCGAGGGCGAGGTCCTGCTGGAGGGCCCCGAGCTCAAGATCGTCGGCGGCCAGCACACGACCGTCGCGGCGACCGACACGATCGTCACGGGCCTGTCGAAGGTCCTGGGCGTGATCGCCACCTACGACACCGATCCCGCCGACGCCAACACCTATGTCTCGGCGACCATCGGCGACCAGGCCGGCGCGCCGGCCGCGGGCTCGATCATCGTCAAGACCTGGAAGCAGTCGGGCACCGATCCGACGCCGATCGCCGCCGACGCCTTCGCGAAGAAGGTCAACTGGCTGGCCTTCGGCTACTAGCCACGGCCCGTCCCGTCTGTGCAGTAGGAGGTATCCGCCATGTCTTCGGTCTTCGACGGCATGGCGGAAATCTTCCGCGACACCTTCGGCGATGCCGAGCTCTTCGCCTACACCGCGGGCGCCACGACGGTCCTTGTCCGCGGCATCTTCCGTCTGCCGGCGGTCGCCGTCGACGGCGGCGAGATCCAGCTTGTCGACGCCGATGCCGAGGTGCACTTCGCCGTCGCCGACCTGCCGGCAGGCTATGGCGAGCAGGACACTGTCATTGTCCGTGACACGACCTACCGGACCAAGGCGCCGATGGTGGATGGCCGGGGCATGGTGCGGATCCCGCTGGCGAAGGTGGCCTGATCGCCACTTCTCCTGAAATTTGAACCGCGCGGGCTCCCGCGCATGTGAATGCGCTGCCGCCCGCCGGGCGGCCCGGAGGCCGCCCCATGCACGTCCGCCGCCAGATCCTGCTCGAGATCGTGGGCCGGCTGAAGGCCGGCGTGCCGGCGGCCGGCGAGCGCGTGAAGGCTGGCCGCTCGGCAGTGCTGCCGGTCGGCAAGCTTCCCTATCTGCTGGTCTACGGCCGCCGCGAAGAGGCGGGGTCGATCAGCGAGCACGGCGAGGATGACAGGCGCGTGCGCCGCTCCCTGACCGTCGCGATCGAGATCCTGCACGCCGACCCGGAGGATGACGACGGCGTCGCGGACCAGCTCGCGGTCGACGTCGAGAAGGCCATGGCCGGCGATCGCACCCTGGGCGGGCTGGTCGAGGACACCGACGGGCCGACGACCCTGATCGACGCGCGCCACGAAGGCGAGACGCGCACCGGCCGTGCCCGCCTGGAATTCAGCGTCCAGTACCACACCACGGCCAGCCGGCCGGACCAGCACCTCGAGTAGCAAAGGAGAAAGCCATGGGCGTCACGTTGGGCAAGGAGGGCCGCGTCAAGGTGGCCGGCGTCACGATGGCGGAGCTGCGCAGCTTCCGCATATCCGAGACGGAGACGGTCGCCGACCGCTCGACGCTCGAGGACAAATGGGACCGCGGCGCGCCCAACACGGCCAACTGGTCGGGCAGCATGACGGCCTGGTGGGATCCGACCGCGAACGGCCAGACCGGCCTGAAGCGCGGCGACACGCCCAACGTCGAGTTCTACCCGCAGGGCACGGCGAACGGGAAGAAGTACCGCAAGGGCGACCTGATCGTGAACGCGGTCGAGATCACGGTGGACCGGGCGAACCACGTCGAAGCCAACATCCAGTTCACCGGCAACGGCGAGCTGCAGGACCTGACGGTCGGGGCGTAGTCGCGCTTCGCGCGGCTATGCGCGGGTAGCGACAGCTCTTCGCGCAGCGAAGAGCGAGAGCGCCGAAGGTTGGTGCGAACGCCGTTCGCAGGCCGCGTGGCGCGCGGCCGGTGAGCGGCAGGAGATCGCGAAGCGATCTCCGGGAGCGCCGAAGGCTGGCGCCACACTTCAGAGAGGGAGAGAGGAATGTCGGACAAGAGCGTCATGGAGCGGCTGCGCGAGGATGCCGCCGCCGGCCGCAAGGAACACGACCTGCTGGGCGTCAAGGTCTACACGACCCGGATCAGCCTGGCCGAACAGATCGCGGTGCGCGATCGCGAGCCGGAGAACCGCGCGGCCTACATGGTCGAGCTGCTGCTGGCCAAGTGCACCCTGGCCGACGGCACGCCGGCCTTCACGCGCGACGACAAGGACGAGCTGATGCAGAAGGTCGCCGGCGACCGCCTGACCCCGCTGGTCGCGGCGATCACCGGCCCGACCGTCGAGGACCAGGCAAAAAACTGAGGAGCGATCGCGGGCAGACGCTCTTCCTGCAGTATGCCCTGGCCGATCGCCTGAAGAAGACCCTGGCCGAGATCCAGGCCATGCCGCTCGAGCACTTTCACGGGTGGCTCGCCTGGATCCGGGTCGAGAAGGAAATGCGCGACGCGCAATAGACCTGAAACCGCCGAAGGGGAGGCCGACCCATGCCCGACGGCGGCAATGCGCGCTGGCAGATCGACATCCTGGCGGCCGACAAGAGCACGGCCGCCTTTTCGTCGTTCGACCGCCGGATCCAGCAGTCGCGCCAGAGCCTGCGCCAGCTGGCCCAGGAGTCGATGGCCACGGCGCAGCGCCAGGCCGACGGCTTCGCCCGCATGGCGGCGGCCCAGCCCTCGTCCCAGGCGGCCGGCTACGCGCGCCTGGCGGCGGCGACGGCCCGCACCGAATCCTCGATGAACGTCGCGCGCCTCGCCGAGCAGTCCGGCGCGGCGCTCGCCGCCATGTACGGCACCGCGACTTCAGGCGCGACGACGCTCGCGAAGACCAACGACAAGGTCGTCCAGGGGATCCAGCGCTTCGACGGCGCCTATCGCTCGGCCGAGGTGGCGCAGAACCGCTTCGTCGCCATGGGCGTCGATCGGCTGACCAGCTTCATCCGCACGACCGCGGCCGCGGGCCTGGCCCTGGTCGCCGTGCAGAAGGTGCTGCAGGTCGGCTTCGAGATCGGCGCGCTGGGCGACCAGGCGACGCAGCTCGGCGTCAGCACCGACCAGCTGCAGGCCTACCGCTTCGCCGCCAGCCAGGCCGGCGTCGAGGTCGGCGAGCTCGACAAGGCGCTGCAGACGCTCAACGCCCAGATGGCGGCCGCCAAGGCCGGCGACGACGACGCGATCGCGCGTTTCGAGAAGCTTGGCGTGAAGATCCTGGACGCCAACAGGAACCTGCGCCCGCTGGCCACGGTCGCGCCGGAAGTGGCGCGCGGCCTGCTGGCCATGGGCAACGAGAACGAGCGCAACGCCCTGGCGGCGGACATGCTGTCGAAGGCCGGCGCCAAGACCGTCTCCATGCTCGAGGCCTGGTCGCAGGGCAACGAGAAGCTGATCGCGACGACGCGCGAGCAGAACGCGCTGGCGAGCGGCGAGACGATCCGCGCCTGGAACGCCGTCGAGTCGCAGCTCAAGGTGCTCGAGGCGCAGTACAAGAACCTGCTGGCGACCTTCGCCCTGCCGATCGCCATGACCGAGCTGCGCAAGCTGCAGGCGGCGTTGTCCGTGATCCGCTGGTCGGTCGACAAGGTCAGCGAGGGCTGGAAGTGGATCGCCAATGGCGGCGCCACGACCGACGACCTGAAGAAGCGCGCCGACACGATCATGGGCACGATCGACGCCATGTCGTCGGGCGCAGCCGGCGAGCTCGACGAGATCGGCAAGGCGCGTCTGCAGGGCCTGTGGGCCGAATGGACGAAGCTGCAGGACGAGATCGCGCTGGCCGCGACCAAGTCGTTTGTCGTGCCGCCGATCGTCGTCAAGGGCGACAAGCCGGGCGACAGCAACCCGACCGGCAACAAGGCGAAGACGGCCGGCGAGAAGCTCGACGTCCGCCTGCGCGAGCTGCAGACCGAGCGGAAGGCGATCGAGCAGGCGCTGGCGACCTTCGAGGTTCGCGGCAACGAGACGGTCGCCGAGGCCGAGCGCCGGATCGACGCCCAGGTCAAGCTCGACCAGAAGATCTTCGACGTCCTGAAGGACGTCCCGCCCAACTCGCCCCTGGCGCAGCAGCTCATCCAGGAAGCCACGGCGATCTCGCAGCTCAACCAGCGGCTCGAGGAAAAGAAGCGGCTGCTGACCGAAGCCGAAGGCGTGACGCGCCAGTACGGCGACGGCCAGCGCGATCTCGCGCGGGCGACCGAACAGCTCGAGAAGATGCTGAAGGCCGGCCTGATCACGCAGGGCACCTTCAACGCGGCGATGAAGGCCGCGAAGGACGCCGCGGCCGATGCCGAGCGCGCCTATCGCGGCGCCCAGGGCGGCGTCGACGCCTTCATCGCCGGTATCGAGCAGGGCCTGGCGGACATGGAGCGCGCCAACAGCGCCTTCAACATGGGCCGCCGCCTGGTCGACGAGATGTCGCAGGCGCTGACCGACCTGGCGACCGGCGCGGAGGTCGATTTCAACAAGATCCTGCAATCGTTCCTCAACATGATCATCCAGATGGAGATGCGCGCCATGGCGAGCAACATCTGGAACCTGATCACGGGCAAGGGGCCGACCAACCAGGGCCTCGGCGGCATGCTGGGCGACTGGATCTTCGGCGGTGGCGGCGGAGGTGGCGGCGGTGCCGCCTTCTCGAGCCCCGGGATGGACATCGGCTTCGGGGACTGGTTCGCGGCCGCGGGCTTCGCCGACGGCGGCCACTACGACGCGGGCATGCCGCGCATCGTCGGCGAGCGCGGCTGGGAGCTCGACGTGCCCGATCGCGGCGGGACGATCTACAACCAGGAGCAGCTGCGCACCCTGCTTGGCGGCGGCCCCGATGGCGGCGGCGTGACGGTCGTCGTGCACAACACGAACCAGTTCGGCAGCGTGGTCAGCCGCGCCGAGATGGAAGACGTCATCCGGCGCAACAATGCGTCCCAGCGTGCGGCGATCACCGCCGGGGTGCTCGACGCCAAGACGCGCGGCGGCTCCTACCGCACGACCTGGAAGCGGTGACGTCGTGGCGATCACCTATCCCCTGTCGCTGCCGTCGGGCCTGCAGTTCGCGACCCGCAACTGGAAGCGCAACAACGTGCAGGCCGACGTGGTGTCGCCGTTCTCGGGCGCCAGCCAGGTCATCGACTTCGGCGGCCAGTGGGTGACGTGCACGCTGACCCTGATCGCCATGCACCGCGCCGAGGCGCAGGACTGGTCGGGCTGGCTGGCTTCGCTGAGGGGGCACATCGGCACCTTCTTGCTGGGCGATCCGGCGCGCCGCGTGCCGCTCGGCGCGGCCGCGTCGGCGCCCGGCGTGCCGCTGGTCAAGGGCGGCGGCCAGACCGGCAACGTCCTTGTGATCGACGGCTGCGGCAACAGCGTGACCGACTACCTGAAGAGGGGGGACCTGTTCCAGCTCGGCACCGGCGCCGAGTCGCGCCTCTACGAGGTCGTGAAGTCTGCCTCGAGCAACGGGTCGGGCGAGGTCACCCTGGACATCTGGCCGGACCTGCGGGGTGCGCCGGCCGACAATGCGCCGCTGGCGGTGAGCGACGCCAAGGGTCTCTTCCATCTTTCGAGTCCCGCGACCGAGTGGGATCACGGGCGGCTGGTCAGCCAGCTCACCTTCGACTGCAAGGAGCGCCTGCCGTGAGGTCCTGGTCCTTCGCCTATGGCGGTGCGCGGAGGTGCCCATGAGCGCGCGCCCCATGTCCGCGGCCATGGAAGCCGCGCTCGACGGCGATATCCTCTATCTCGTCTACTTCTTCGAGATCGGCTTCGCCTCGAGCACGCTGCGCCTGTTCACCGGCCTGCCGGGCACGACCTACGACTGGAACGGCCAGACCTGGACCGGCGTCGGCTGGCTGCTCGGCATGTCCGAGCTCGAGGAAACGACCGAAACGAAGGCGACCAGCTTCACCCTGGGCACGCCGGCGAACGAGGTCCTGATCGCGACCTTCCTGCTGCACTTCCGCAAGAACCGTCCGGTGACCGTCTGGCAGGGGCTGAAGGACCCGGCAAGTGGCGCGCTGCTCGAGGATCCCGTGATCATCGCCGCGGGCTTCACCGACCTGAACCAGATCGGCGTCGACCCGAAAAACCCGACCATCACGGTCAGCAGCGAAACCCGGATCGCCGATCTCGAGCGCGCCCGCGTGCGGCGCTACACCGACGAAGATCACCGGATCGACTGGCCGGAAGACCGCTTCTTCGAATATGTCGGCAAGCTCGCCGACAAGGTGCTGACCTGGGGGCAGAACCAGCCCGGCTGATTATGCCGGCCGGCCGCTTGACGTTCGGCCAGCGCGATGGACACCTTGCGCGCCGGGAGGCAGACCGCCATGCGCAGGACCATCGCAATTCTCGCCGTGCTGATCGCCGGATGCGACACGGCGTCCGTTCCCCTGGCCAGCAGCCAGGCCGACGCCGAGGGCAAGACCTTCGCCGCGCCGCCGCCCGGCCAGGGCGCGATCTACATCGTGCGCGGTGGTGACGCCGGCACGCTGCTGTCGATCGTAGTCGGCAGCCGCAATTTGGGGCCGCTCGGCAACTACACTTGGTTTCGCCAGGACGTCGCACCCGGCACCGTGCCGGTGCGGTGCACGGGCGGTGAGTCCAGCCAGATCGTCGACGTCGCGGTGGCGGCCGGCGAGCTGCGGTTCCTGCAGGTCCGACCGACAACCGGCTGGGCGGCACTGCGCTGTGCGATCGCCGAGATTCCGCCCGACCAGGGCCGACAGATAGCGCTCGGCGGCAAGAGGGCGCGCGCTCTCGACTGATCTCTGATCCGCGACAGGGAGGCCGCCTTGCCGACGATCGATGGGGCGGTCCGTCCGACCTTGCGCCGATTCCCGGACTGGCCGCGGCGGCTCGACGACTTCATCCGCGAACGCCGTTCGCAGCCCTATGTCTACGGCAGCAACGACTGCGGCGGCTGGATCCTCGACTGGATCCGCGCCGCGACCGGCGTCGATCTCATGCCGGGGTTCGACCGTCCGCGCTCGGCCCGGGCGGCCGCCCGCTACCTTCTGTCCCGGGGTCATCGCGACGTCGAGGGCATGGCGCTCGAGGTGCTGGGGGCGCCGTTGGCATCGGCCCGGCTGGCCGGCCGCGGCGATGTCGTGTCCTTCGTTTCCGGCTTCGAAGGTGAGGGCGCCGGCGAGCGCCATCTGGCGATCGTGACCGGAGTGCTGGCGGTCACGCCGGGCCGGGATGGCGTGTTGTGGGTGCCTCGGCCCTTGTGGGTGTCGGGCTGGAGGATCTGACCGCGCATCGGCGGTGAGGAGGCGGCATGGCGATCACGATCACGTCGATCCTGATCAGCCTTGCCGTCTCGACGGTGCTCAGCGTCGGCATGCGGCTGATCTCGAGCCTGCTCAGCCAGAATTCAAACCAGCAGCAGTATGGCGGCGCCCTGCCGCGCGCCCAGGATCCCGGGACGCAGCTCACCCTGCGTCAGGCGGCGGCGCCGCAGCAGATCGTCTATGGCACGCGCCGGGTCGCCGGCACGGTGGTCTTCGCGCACACGACCCAGAACAACTACCTGCTGCACTTGGTCGTCGCCTGGGCCGGGCATGAGATCGATTCCTACGGCGCGCTCTACTTCGGCGACGAAGAGGTGCCGCTCTCGGGCGGCATCGGGCAAGGGAAGTTCTACGGCCTGGTCGGCTGCGACGACAATCTCGGTGCCGACGACCAGGTGGCCTTCGCCAACCTGATCCACCACGCCCCCGAGCTCTGGACGGCTGCGCATCGCGGCCGCGGGATCGCCTGCAGCTACATCACCGTGCACTGGAACCGCACGCTGTTCGGCAGCTTCGACCATTCGAAGATCTGGCGCGTCATCAACGGCAAGAAGGTGTGGGATCCGCGCACGGAGGAGATCGTCTTCAGCCGCAATGCGGCGCTGATCGTCGCCGACTGGATGAACTCCGACAAGTTTGGCCGCGGCATCGCCTACGACGAAGTGCTGGCGGACGAGCTCGAGGCCTCGGCCAATGTCTGCGACGAGGAGGTCGAGCTGGCCGACGGCGGCACCGAGGCGCGCTACGCCTGCAACGCCGTGCTGACCAGCGACACGCCCTTCGTCGACAACGTCAACAAGTTGCTGTCGGCGATGCGCGGGGAGGTCTACCAGCTGGGCGGCGCCTGGGCGATCCAGGCGGCCTATTGGGAAGCGCCGACCCTGGTCTTCGACGAAGGCGACTTCCGCGAGCCGTTGACGATCACCAGCGGCATCGGCCGCGAGGGCTTCAACGCCATCAAGGGCAAGTTCGCCAACCCGGCGAAGAATTACCAGCTCGACGACTTCCCGGCGATCCTGGTGCCGTCCTACGAGGTCGAGGACGGCGGCGACGGCGCGGGCCTCGGGCGCGTCTTCTCCGACGTGCATCTCGAGTGCACGACGTCGATCACGACGGCGCAGCGCCTGGCGCGGATCGACCTGCGCGCGCACCGCCAGCCGATCGCCTTCACAGCGAAGCTGAAGCTGAAGGCGCTGAAGGCCGCGACCGGCAAGAACGTCGCCTTTAACATCGCCCTGCTGGGCTGGGAAGAGAAGGCCTTCAAGGTCAAGCGCCTGCGCTATGTGCCGGGCTTCGGTGTCGACGGCCAGCCCGGGATCATCGGCGTCGATCTCGACGTGATCGAGACCGGCGAGTTCGTCTTCGATCGCCTCGCCGCGGACGAGCAGCAGCGCGATCCGATCCCCGACACGACCCTGCCGGATCCGTCGAACGTGCTGCCGCCGAGCAATCTGCGCGTGACGGAATCGCTCTACAGCACGCGCGATGGCGGCGGCGTCAAGGCCAAGGTGACGCTGGCCTTCGACGCCAGCCCCGATGCCTTCGTGCAGGACGGTGGCCACTACATCGTCGAATACAAGCTGGTGTCCGACAGCGCCTGGACCAAGCTGCCGCGGGTCGAGGACGGCGCGACGTCGATCGAGATCCTGGACATCGATCCGGGTATCTACGATTTCCGCGTCTGGGCCCTGTGGGGCAACGGTGCCCGGTCGGCCATGCCCGTGCTGCTCCGCCAGTCGATCGCCGGCCTCGCCGCGCCGCCGGCGGCGCCGACCGGCTTCACGGTCGCCGCCGAGAACGGCGTGGCGATCGCGCACTGGAACGTGTCGGCCGATCTCGACGTGCGCGAGGGTGGCTCGATCCTGTTCAAGCACTCGCCGCTGGCGACGGGCGCGATCTGGGCCGACGCCTTCGAGATCTCCGGGCTGCTGCCGGGCAATGCCGGCCAGGCGGTGCTGCCGCTGAAGGCCGGCACCTATCTGGCGAAGTTCAAGGATGCGTCGGGCGTCTGGTCGGAATCCTTCGCCAGCTTCTACCAGGATCAGGCGAGCGTCTTCGACTTCGTGTCGATCGGCAGCGTGATCGAGGATCCCGAGTTCGCCGGCACGAAGACCGGCGTCGCGGTGCTCGACGGCGGCCTGCAGATCGACGACAGCGGCGACTTCGACTCGGTGCCCGACGTCGATGCCATGCCGAATTTCGACTATGCCGAAGGCGTCGCGACGTCGGGCAGCTATCTCTTCAGCGAAGTGCTGGACCTGGGATCGCAGCAGCGCTTCCGCCTGACCGCGCTGATCGACGGCCTGACGATCGACGTCTACGACGATTTCGACAGCCGCGCCGGCGAGATGGACGACTGGCCCGACTTCGACGGCGCCGTCGCCGGCGCGGAAACGACGGCGCGCCTGATGGTACGCACGACCAACGACGACCCGGCCGGCACGCCGACCTGGTCGGCCTGGGAATGGCTGCACGCTTCCGACTTCAACAAGCGGGCCGTGCAGGCGCGCCTGGACCTGACCAGCAACGACAACAGCTACACGCCGCGGATCACGCAATTGGGCGTGGTGGCCGCATCGGTCTAGGGCGACGCCCTAGACCGGCTGAGCGACAGCTCTTCGCGCAGCGAAGTGCGAGAGCGCCGACGGGCGCATGAACGAGAGGACCTTTCATGAGCCAGGGCGTTATCCCGCTGTCGGCCGGCGGCGGCGGCGCCGCCGTGCGCGGCAAGATCAACGACGCGCTGCAGCGCCTGCAGACCAAGGGCTCCGGCACGGCCCGGCCGAGCGATATCGCGGCCGGCGAGGACTGGATCGAGACCGACAACCCGGGCGCCGGCACCTGGTCGTGGTGGCTGTACGACGGCACCAGCGACATCCTGCTGGGCACCATCAACAGCACGACGCATGCCCTGACCTGGTCGAATTCGATCGCCGCGTCGCTGCTCACGACCAAGGGCGACCTGATCAAGGGCGGCGTGAGCGGCACGCCCGCGCGCTTCGGCGTCGGGGGCGCCTTCTACGGCCTGCACGTCAACAGCGCCGGCGACGATCTCGAGTACCGCCGCAATGGCTGGGAGAAGATCGCCGACGACGCGGTGCCGTCGAGCGCAGCGGCGGTCACCTTCTCGAGCATCCCGTCCAACGTGAAGGCGCTGCGGGTCATCTTCGACCTGATCCCGGCAACCAACGGCGTCGCCCTGTATGGTCGCTTCGCCCAAAGCGGTTCGCTGGTGACGTCGTCATCGTACATCTACGCGGCCATGCACGGCGGTTCCTCGGGGGATGTGAGCTCCACCGGATCGGGTGGCACCACTGTTTGGCCGCTGACCGGCGCCTTGGGCATCTACAATCTCGCCACGTCCGCGCCCATCGCCGGCGTGGCGGGCGTGATCGATATTGCGAACATCCAGACGGCGCGCACCGTCCGCGGGTCTGCCCTTCTGCAATCGTCTCACACCGGCAACGGCGGCATCTATACGACAACGAGCGGCGTCAACATGGCGTCGGCGGCCGGCGCGATCGACGGTCTCAGTCTCTTCTTCAGCAGCGGCAACATCGGGGAAGGGCGCGTGTCCCTTCTCGGCCTGAGGGCATGACCATGACTCCCGAACGGATCGAGGAATTGAAGGGCGCCTTCGCCGATCGCTTCGGCCTCGAGCGCGACGTAGCGGCGAAGGCACTGCGCGGCGAGATTCAGGAGGCGATGATCACGGGCGCCGGCGACGGTGCCCTGGTCGAGCTGCGCGCCCGCTACCAGGCCGTGCTGGCTGCCGTCTGCCCGTCCGGGGAGTATCCCGACATGGTGGCGGCCTGGCCGGCAGACTTCGCGCCGCTGCCCGAATGGCTGGCGGACCCGGCCGCGGCCGCGGCGAAGGATCCGCCGGGCGAGCCGTTCGTGGTGCGCTGCCAGCCGCTGCCGGCCGAGGAAGAAGACGGCGAGGCGGCGGCCGAAGGTGAGGGCGAGACGGTGCCGCTCGACCTGCAGGCCGCGATCCTGGCCAAGCGCGCCGAAAAGTCGATCGCCGAAGACGCGCTGCGCGCGACGGGCACGGTGCCGGTCGCGCTCAACACCGACCGCGAAGTGTCGGCGGAAGATCTCGGCCTGTAGGGGGTAGCGTCATGGGCGACTGGATCCGCAGCTGGCTCGCCCTGAAGTGGCTGGGCGTCGAGCTCGAGGTGATCGCGACGTCGCTGGGGACGGCGCTCGCCGTCGTCGGCCTCGTCGGCTGGGTCCAGGGTTTCAGGGCCTCGCGCCTGCTGCAGGGCATCGTGGCCTGCCTGGTGCTAGGCCCGGGCGGCACGGCCTTCGCCATGAACCAGTTCGGCCTGGGCGCCTGGTGGTCCTGGGTGATCGGGACCGGCATCGGCCTGGCCGGCCTACCGTTCGTCGCGCGCGCCGCGTCGCGCGCGCCCGACGTCGTCGACGCCGGCCTGGACGCCGCGATCGACAAGGCGCGCGGCGTGCTCGGCCGGCTGCCCGGCGACAAGCCAGGGGGAAACTGAGCCATGACCCAGAGCGATCTTTGGTTCCTGCCCGACCTGCTCGGCGACTGGTGGCCGGGCCTGCAGTCGATCGCCGCCGCGATCGCGGCCGGCCTGATCCTGTTCCGCGTGCTGCCGAAAACCCCGGTGAGCTGCGATGGCTTCGCGCTCTTCTTCGTCTTCGTCGGCTGCCTGGTCGTCGGCGTCGCCGGCCTCGGCAACAGCGGCCTGCGGCAGTGGGGCGACCAGGTGCTGATCTGGTCGCTGCTGCTCTACGTCGTCTGCCTGGCTTGGCGCCTGCGCCACCTGCCCGACAACCCGCCGCGCTGGCGCAAGCCGGCCGGCATGTCGCGCGAAGAGTTCCGGCAGCTTGCCCGCGACATTGAGGGCCCCGCCCGCGAAGCCGCGTTGCGTGCCGTGCGCGAAAGCCGGCAGCGCGGCGGATCAATCAAGGCGCGCTGGCGCTAGCTCCAGCCTTCGACGCTCTCGCTCATTGCTGCGCAATGAGCTGTCGCTACGCGCGCCAGGCTGCGCCTGGCGCTGCGAACGCCGTTCGCACCCCCGCCAAGCCTGCCGGCGTGCGCCGGCCTGAGAGGAAGCCATGCAGCTGAGCAAGAATTTCGAGCTCGACGAATTCATCCGGTCGGACACCGCCAAGCGCCACGGGATCGACAACAGCCCGACCCCGGAGATCCTGGCCGAGCTGCAGCGCACCGCCGAAATGCTCGAGCTGGTGCGCGTGCAGCTCGGCAACCGGCCGATCTGGATCACCAGCGGCTATCGCGCGCCGCAGCTCAACCGCATCGTCGGCGGCTCGACGACGTCGGCGCACTGCCGCGGCATGGCGGCCGACTTCACCTGCCCCGACTTCGGCACGCCGCTGCAGGTCTGCCGCGAGCTCGCGACCTTCGCCGACTCGCTGAATTTCGACCAGCTGATCCATGAGTTCGGATCGTGGGTCCATATCGGCCGCGCCCCGTCGCCGCGCAAGCAGCTGCTCACGATCGACAGCCGCGGCACGCGCCTGGGGTTGATGGAGCTCTGACATGATCGGCGCGCTGCTCGCCAAGAATCCGCTGGCGTCGTGCCTGGGCATCGTCGCGGCGCTGGCGGTCGCGGCCGCCGGCGTGCAGTCGCTGCGCCTTGCCTGGTCGCAGGAAGAGGTTGCCGAGGAAAAGCTGGCCTTCGCCAACTTTAAGACGTCGCTGGCCCAGGCCGCGCTCGAGGCCGAGCGCAAGGCCAAGGCGAAATCCGACGACTCGATCCGTGAGCTCACGGAGGAAGTGCGCAGCGTCGGCTTGGTCGCCTCCACCGCAAAGACGGAGATCCGCCTTGTCCAATCGAACGGCGGCCCTTGCCGCACTGATCCTGCCTGGCTCGCTACTGTTGGCGGGGTGCGATCTATTCTCGAGGCCGGAGGCGGTGCCGGTGGTGGTGCAGCCAAAGCCCGGCCCTGAGCTCCTGAAGAAGTGCGACAAGCCGATGCTGCCCGACCCGTCGAAGTCGATCGAGCAGAACGGCGAGGCCTTCGCCGATCTCGCCCAGAAGTTTCGCGAGTGCGAGGCGCGCCAGGGGAAGCTGGTCGACTGGTTCAAGGATTGAGGGCGGCATGCAGACACACGGTTTCGTGCGGCCGGGCGAGCTGATCGCCGTCGCGATCATGGTCCTTCTGGCGATCGGCGCGATCGTGCTCGCGATCGTCGCTGGCGTGCGCTGGATCGCGGGCCTGCCGTCCGCCGACTGGCTGGCCTATGCCGGCGGCAGCGCCGGCTTCGCCTTCCTGGTCTGGCTGTTCATGTGACGCCGACTCGCGCCGCCGCGAACCGACCAGCTCAGTCGCTTTTGGGGAAGTGAGAAAGCAATGAAGATGATCATTTATGCGGCCGGCACCGTTGCCCTCGGCACACTGGCGGTCGGCCTCGCCAATCAGGGGGCGTTGCGAGACAAGCTCCTCAATGTGTCTGTGGTCCTGTGGGCCATCACTGCGGCCGCATCCATCTACGACAGTCGGCTGCTGGAAATACTTTTCGTCTGGTCCCAAATCTAGGAGTTCACGCATGCTCGGACTCGGGCTCGCGTTTTTGGGCGGCTTCGTTGTCGGCGCGGTCGCTATGGCCTTCTACGCAGCGTGGGAGATCGCCGGATGAGCCGCGCACGGGAGTTGTCTCAGTGCTTTCTGCGCTGTCCGTTCTGCGGCAGCGGCGAGCAGCGCATCCTGCGGGACGCGCTGGGATTCAGCATCCACTGCGACAACGACTCGTGCGGCGTTCGCACGCCTTCATGTGGAACGCTTGAGATTGCTGCTAGCTTTTGGAATCGCCGCCGCGAGGTTCCCGACGAGATCGAGGACTGCAAAGGCGTGCCTGGCATGGAGATCGGCCACCTCATGATGCGCTACGGTGCATGCGCCCGGTGCGGGATGAAGAGAGCAGAAGTCGCCGCTCAACGTGCCGTCGCTCTCCGCAGCAGAGGCGGCCATGCGTGACGACGTGCGCGAGGCGATCGACAGCGCCTGTTCTGGCGATGATCGCAGCACCGGCGGCCTGCGGCTGGTCAGGCCTGGTCGCCGCATTTCCTTCGACGGCCTGTCGTCGCTGCTGCTCAGGGTACTGCGCGACCTGCCCGAAGATCTGACCGTGCAGGAGCTGCGCGAAGATCTTGAGGGCGGCTGACCCCGAATTCGCCACAAGGCGATCCGAGCCCGGCGGCGTCCGGGCGCAACAAGGAGAGACAGCAATGTCCAATTTCATGCGCGCCAAGTTTCAGGTCAGCAAGGTCGAGCGCTTCGCCGGATCCGACCGAATCACCTGCAACGCCGTCTGCCGGTCGGGCCCCTATCCGGAAGACGGCAGCGACGAAGACAACACCTATGCGAAGTTTTCGCCGCAAGGCGAGCTGACGCTGACGATCGCCAACCCCGCGCTGGTCGGCAAGATCGAGCCGGGCCAGAAGTTCTATTTGGACTTCACTAAAGCCGACTGATCTCGAGGCGGCGCCGGTAAGGCAGCAGCGATCCAAAGACGGCATAGACCTTCACCGGCGATCGCAAAGTCTTCCTCTCGGCGATCGCTGGAAGCGGCAGGGCCGCCCGGGCTTCGGCCTGGGCGGCCCTGTTCGCGTTTCCGGAACGGGCCTCGCCGCCGGCCGTTGAGGGCCGTGGCTCCCTCACGCGCAGGCAGGATCTCGAAAGCCGAAGCGCAGGCCCGGGCCTTCTGTCACGCGATCGCCGAAGAGACGGCCGGCATGGAATACGGCACCTGGCGCATGCTCGCGACGATCGCGCGGCGCATGGGCTTGGACTTCGACGCCGCCGCCGGCCTGGCGCGCGACTGCGTGCGCCGGCAATGGGTCGACTACGACGCCTGGTCGGTGCGGCTGCGGGAGGGCGGCCGGCTCGCCGCCCGGGACGTGCGCCGGCGGGCGCGGGCGCGCTAGTTCCTGGTCGACGTCGGCGCCGATCGGGCGTCGACCTGGCGGGCGATGTCGTCGAGATCCCGGGCCATGGTCTGCAGGTCCTCGGGACCGACATTGCTGCGGATCACGCCGGCGCCGCCGGGCGCGATCGCCAGCAGCAGGTGCGGGACGTCCAGGCCGGCGGCCTTCAGCCGGTCGCGCAGCTCGGCGTCGAGATCGGACAGGATCTGCTCGAGCACGTCGACGTCGGCCATGCGCCTAGCCTTTCCCGTAGCCGCCGACGCTGAGCATCGGGCCCTGGTATTTCGGCGGCGCCGGCCGCGTCTCGATGCCCGACTCGGCGATCCAGCGCTGCATGTCGTCGGCCTCGAGCGGAGTGGCGAAGTGGATCAGCTTGCAGCCGGCGTCGGCGAGCCTGCCGGCGCGGGCATACCAGCCGATCGGGCCGGCGATGCGATCGGCGGCGGCCCGCCACGCGCGATCGTCCTCGAGGCGGAACGGATCCTCGCGGCGCAGCCTGGCGACGAAGGGGCGGGCGGCGAGCTCGATCTGGTGGCTGTTGCGGCTGCGCTGGACCATGGCGGGAAGATGGGCGCTGGCCGGCCGTGAGTCCCGCGCCGATCGCGCATGCCGGCGTGAGGGCAGCGCAGGGCTGCCAGCACGGTGCTGGCAGACCGCAGCTCTTGCCCCAACGTGTGGGTGCGAACGGCGTTCGCTGTCAGCCGCCGCGCGCGGCATATATAGGTGTGGAACGAGGCCGGAACGATTCCCGCCGAATTCCCGCGGATCTGGCGACTTCGGGCGCGGGTACAGGGCTTTTCACGACATCTCGCGACACGTCGACCGAAGCGGTCGAAGGTGCGGAAAAGCTAGGTTTTATCGGTATCCGGCCCTGGCGCTCCCTACGGGATTCGAACCCGTGTTTTAGCCTTGAGAGGGCCACGTCCTAGGCCTCTAGACGAAGGGAGCGGAGGCCGGACGCGACAGATAGTCGAATGGCCCTGCCGGTGCAACCCCCGCGTCTTCAGCCCGGCTTGCGTCCGGTGACACGCGACAGGACGCCCGGGACGAAGGGATGGACTGTGACATCGATGAAGCCTGCGCCCTGCAGATACCCCCGCACCTCGCCTTCGGTATGGGCGAGGCCGGTGCTGCCTTGGACGGCTTCGTTCAGGCCCCACAAGGCCGCCGAAAGTGGGCCGCGTCGGTCGTCGCGCAGGGTCTCGCCGATCAGGTGCATCTCGCCGCCGGGTACCAGGGCGGCGAATGCCTTGCCGACCACCAGCCGGATCAGGTCGGGCTCGTACTGTGGCAGGTTGCTGGCCATCACCACAACGTCGACGCCCTGCGGGAACTCGGTACGCGTGAAATCGCCGGGCAGGGTGCGGACCCGAGCCGCTGCGCCGTTGGCGGCGATGTACTCGTCGGCCACGAACGTCACCGGCGGAAGGTCTAGGACGATCGCCTGAAGCCCGGGAAACGTCTGCGTCGCCACGATGGAGTAGGCGCCCGAGCCGCCGCCGAGATCGAGCAGCAGCTTGCGGCCGGTGAGGTCGACGCTGCGGCTGAACAGGCGGGCCGCACCCATGCCGATCGAGTAGGTGGCCGCGTGGTAGCGCCGCGCATCCTCGACGCCGAAGTTCACGTAGGCGC
>CAYRBQ010000014.1:0-19861 GCA_964422305.1 uncultured Reyranella sp.
CGGCTTTTCGCAGCATCCGCTGAAGAAACACAATGTCTGGGGAGATGGGGGCATCGCCGTCACGAACGACGATAGTGTCGCGAAGAAGCTTCGCCTTCTTCGCAACCACGGCATGGCCAGCCGGGATGAGATCGAGATCCTGGGCTACAACTCCCGCCTCGACTCGCTCCAGGCGGTGGTCGGCAACTGGCTGATCCCGCAGACCGCGGACATCACCGCCAGGCGCATCGACAACGGCGCCTACTACGACAAGCATCTCGGCGAGATCGCCGGAGTCAAGATTCCGTCTCGCTCGCCGCGCATCAAGCGCGTGTTCCACCTATACATGATCTTCGCCGAGCATCGCGACGAGCTTCACAAGCACTGCCTGGCCAAGGGCATCTCGGCCAAGGTCCACTATCCGATCCCGGTCTATCGCCAGCGCGGCCTCAACCACTTCGGCCACAAGCTGGGCGATTTCCCGGTCACCGACCGGCAGGCCGACCAGGTCCTGAGCTTCCCGGTCGACCAGCACCTGTCTCGCGAGGAACAGGACTATGTCATCGAAACCGTCCGCGAGTTCTACCGCAACCGGCGATAAGTCCGTTGCCTACGTCGACCTGAAGGCCCAGTTCGCCGAAGATCGCGTCGCCACCCTCGCGGCCATCGAGCGTGTGTTCGAGGCCGGGACCTTCATCCTCGGCGAGCCGGTGGAGGCCTTAGAGCGCGCGCTCGAGAAGAAGTACGGCTTCGAGCACGTCGTCGCCCTGAACTCCGGCACCGATGCGCTGCTGCTCGCGCTGCAGGCCCTCGGCATCGGACGCGGCGACGAAGTCATCACTCAGTCCAATTCCTTCGTCGCGTCGGCATCGGCGATCGTCCATATCGGAGCCAAGCCCGTCTTCATCGACGTCAAGCCGGACCAATGCATGGATCCCGAGAAGCTCGAGGCAGCCATCACGCCTCGGACCCGTGCGATCATGCCGGTGCACCTCACCGGCCGCGTCTGCGACATGCCGGCGATCCAGGCGGTCGCCGACAACCACAAGCTCGTGGTCGTCGAGGACGCCGCACAGGCGATCGGCTCGACGTTGCTCGACCGCGCTGCCGGCGCCTGGGGCGACGCCGCCGCCTTCTCGCTCCATCCGCTCAAGAACCTGAACGCCGCCGGCGACGCCGGCTTCCTGTCGACGCGGCACGCGCACGTGGCCGAGCGGTGCCGCCTGCTGCGCAACCACGGGCTGATCGACCGCAACACGGTGGTCGAGTTCGGCATCAACTCGCGCCTCGATACCTTGCAGGCGGCTCTGCTGCTGCATCGGCTCGACAAACTCGACGACATCACAGCCAAGCGCCGCAACAACGCCAATCTCTATCGCTCGCTGCTCGACAAGCGGCACATCTTTCATCCGCCATGCCGCCAGGAAGAGTTCAACACCTTCCATACCTTCGTCGTGCAGGTCGACCGGCGCGACGAGTTGCAGGCGCACCTGAAGGAGCGCGGCATCGGCTCGGCGATCCACTATCCGATCCCCATTCATATGCAGCCGGCAGCCAAGAACCTCGACTGCAAGACCGGCGGACTGGCGGTGACGGAGCGCCAAGCGGGCCGCATCCTGTCCCTGCCGATCCATCAGTTCCTGACGGAGGCGGACATCAGGCTGGTCGCCGAAACAGTGAATGGATTCTTCCGATGAGCGGCAACTTCATCACCGGCGAGGACAGTGCCCTCGGCACCGCCTTCCTGCGCGACGGCTACGTCATCAACCAGGTCGAGGATATGCCGGCACTGACCCGCATCCGCGACAAGATGGCGGCCCTGGCCGCAGGCGAGCTCGGCAGGTCCGTGCCCGATACGCCGCAAGCATTCCTCGACTCCATCCACAAGTTCGTCTCGATCGACAGGTTGAACGAGTTCCGCGTCGCCCTGATCGGCAAGATCAACGGCGAGCCGTGGGTGCGCGAGGCTTACTACCGTCTCGCGGAGAAGGCGCTGCATGCGCTGGTCGGCAACGAGCTCGCCATGCAGCGGCGGGTCAACCTCTCGATTCAGCTTCCGGCCGACGAAAGCTCGCTGCTGCCGGCACACGCCGACACCTGGTCGGGCGATTCGCCGTTCGAGGTCGTCCTGTGGCTGCCACTTGTGGACTGTTTCGACACCAAGAGCATGTTCATTCTGCCGCCCGAGGTGAATGCGCGCATCGCGCCCTCGCTCGCCAAGTACGAGAACCAGGGCGTCGAGGCGCTGTTCCGCGAGCACGAGTCAGAATTCCGCTATCTCACGGTCAAGTACGGTCAGTACCTGCTGTTCGACCAGAACCTGATCCATGGCAACCGCATCAACCGCGAAGCGACGACGCGATGGACCTTCAATTGCCGCTTCAAGAGCCTGTTCACGCCCTACGCCGACAAGAAGTTGGGTGAGTTCTTCGAGCCGATCACCTTGCGGCCAGCGACCCGCATGGGACTTGCCTATCGCCCGCCCGGCAATTTCCATGGCTGATCGCAAGGGTTACCGCGGCTATATCGGCACGCGCCCGCTGAACGGCAGCCGTACGCCCCAGTCGGTCCAGAACCTTGTGGTGCGAGATTACGCGCAGCGCAACAAGATCCAGTACCTGCTGTCAGCCGTCGAATATGCGATGCCCAACTGCTACCTCATGCTGAACGAGGTGCTGGCGGAGCTGCCGAAGCTCGAAGGCATCATCTGCTACAGCCTCTTCATGCTGCCGCACGATATAGGCCGGCGGCGCGACGTCTACGGCCGCGTGCTGGGCAGTGGTGGCGTGCTGCATGCCGCTCTCGAGGCGCAGACATTGAGGCGAGAAGAAGACATCGAGCGCTGGGAAGACATCTGGCTTGTCCAGCAGGCGCTCGCCCGCTCGCCGCAGGCCATCTGATGGCACGCATCGATCTGCTGCAGGACATGCATTCGAAGACCAAGCGCGACTATATCGGCCGGGTCACCCAGCATGACAAAACCGAGTGCGCCACCATCGCCAAGCAATTCGGCGCCGACTACTGGGACGGGCCACGGCAGTACGGCTATGGCGGCTACCGCTATGACGGCCGCTGGCGGCCGCTGGCCGATCGCCTGGCCGCGCACTATGGGCTGAAGGCCGGTGAGTGCGTGCTCGACGTCGGGTGCGGCAAGGGCTTCCTGCTCCACGAGTTGACCCAGGCCGTGCCGGGCCTGATCGTCGATGGTCTCGACATCTCGGCCTATGCGCTGGAGAACGCCAAGGCCGAGATCAAGGACCGCCTGCATCTCGGCACAGCCGACGTCCTGCCTTTTCCAGACAAGAGCTACGATGCCGTCTTTTCCTTCGGCACCTTGCACAACCTGCCCGTCGAACGGGCAGTCAAGGCGTTTGCCGAGATCGCGCGGGTCAGCCGCGGCGCCCGCAATTACGTGATGGTAGAGTCTTTCCGCAATGAGCGCGAGAAGAACAACCTCATGTACTGGCAATTGACGTGCGAGAGCCTGCTCTCCATCCCGACTTGGGAATGGGTGATGGCCCAGGCCGAGTACCAGGGCGACTACGGCTTCATCTTCTTCGAATAGCCCTTGCGCCGCGCCGGGCGCGACTTTGAGAGAACTGGAGTAACGCGAGATGGCACGTGCACTTGTTACCGGCGCGGCAGGGTTCATCGGAAGCCACCTGGTCGACCGGCTGCTGGCCGACGGTCATACAGTAGTCGGCATGGACAATCTCGCTTGCGGCTCCGAGGTCAACCTTGTGGACGCCAAGCGCAGTCCGTCCTTTACGTTCAGCGTCGCCGATGTCGCCGATGTCGAAACCATCGGGCCGCTGTTCAAGGATATCGATTGGGTGTTCCACCTCGCCGCGCTGGCCGACATCGTGCCGTCGATCCAGCAGCCGCTACCGTACCACCGCGCCAATGTCGACGGCACGATCGCCGTCCTCGAAGCGAGCCGCGCCGCCGGGATCAAGCGCCTAGTCTATGCCGCTTCGTCGTCCTGCTACGGCATTCCCGACGTCTATCCGACGCCGGAGGATGCGCCGCCGCGTCCGATGTATCCCTATGCCCTTACGAAGTGGCTGGGCGAGCAGTATGTGCTGCACTGGGCGCAAACCTACGGCCTGCCCGCGGTCGCCCTGCGTTTCTTCAATGTCTACGGTCCGCGCGTTCGCACCAATGGAACATACGGGGCCGTTTTCGGGGTGTTCCTGGCCCAGAAGCTGGCCGGCCTGCCCTACACGGTGGTCGGCGACGGCACACAGACCCGCGATTTCACGTTCGTAAGCGATGTGGTGGCTGCGATTGTCGCCGCTGGCCAAAGCGGGGTCGCCGGCATTGCGATGAACGTCGGCTCCGGCAATACCTACAGCGTCAATCGTCTCGTGGAACTGCTGGGAGGCCCCGTCACCTATATCCCCAAGCGGCCCGGTGAGCCGGATTGCACCTTTGCCGACACGACGCTGATACGCCGGACCCTGGACTGGTCACCGCGCGTCTCCCTCGAGGAGGGCGTGCAGCGGATGCTGGACAATATCGACTACTGGCGAACCGCGCCCGTCTGGACGAAGGAGCGCATCCACGAGGCCACGTCGGACTGGTTCAAGTATCTCGGTCGCAAGCCGTAGGCCGGAGTCGGCGGCTGCCTTCGAATTTCGAGCGCTCCTCGGCGTCGAGCAGGGGCTCGACCGATCGATAATGTCGTGCCGACAACGCGGCGGCCTCCATCACCGCCATGACCGCCAAGGCCTGGATCGCAGGAACCGGAGCGGTTGCGGCATTGCGCAGCGTTTCGGCGATGCCCCGATAGAAGCACCTCTGGTCGCCGGGGCAGGCCGGCATGGACCGGGAGATGCCAGTACGATCGAACACGACGAGCTGGTCAGGATCTTCCCCCCAACCCGGCCCACCTGGCTTGAGGCCGTCCCGAAGCTGAAGTTCCTGACGATCGGGGTGTTTCTTCACGAGGCTGCCGCCCGTTCCATGAGCCACAAATCGCGGAACTCCTCCCGCGGTCAGAGACGCCGCATGGAGAACGACCCGCCGCTCCCCATAGTCGAGCACGACGTGAGCCCAATCGTCGACCACGGCACCCTGGCGCTGGCGGGCGAGGTTGCCATGCACGCGATCTGGCAACCCGAAGAGCTGCAACGCCTGATCGACCAGATGAGGGCCGACGTCGAGCCAGAGACCGCTCCCCGGACGTGCCTGCTCGCGCCAACGGCCCCACACTTCGGGGCGAAACCGATCGAAATGCGACTCGAAGTGGGTGACCTCACCGATCAGCCCGTCTTCGACGGCCTTTTGCACCGTGAGAAAATCGCTGTCCCACCGCCTGTTGTGGAATACCGAGAGCAGCAGGCCATTCCTGCTGGCCAGCGCCGACAGGTCCCGCGCCTCCGCGAGGTCGACCGCAAACGGCTTGTCGATGACGACGTGCTTGCCGGCCATGAGCGCCGCCCGCGCCAGAGGTGCATGGCTCTCGTTGGGGGTCGCTATCGCCACCAGATCCACCCGCTCGGAGGTCACGGCCTCGAAGGGATCGGACGCCACCGCCATGCCGGGGTGGTCAGCCAGCACCTTCCCTGGGTCGCTCGACGCCACGAGGGCGAGTTCGAGCGACGGCACGGCCTTGATCAGCGGTGCGTGAAAGATACGGCCCGATAGACCGTATCCACAAAGGCCGACGCGAACCGCGTCGGGAACGACGGACTTCAGCGGGTCTGTTCGCAAATCTCCCCCATTGCCGACGGCCGGCGTCCTCGTCTCGATCTCGGGCATACAGTCGGATGCAGAAAGTGAACTTTTCCGCTATTGGACGTCTAGCCATGAAGGGGCGCCCGCAGTAGGTCAATCTGGCCAGGTGCCAGGGTGTGCCGGGCTGGGGACTTCTTTTACTGGGTTGATTTTTCAGTGTTTAGAATGATTCTGATCGACAATGTGCGGGAGGCGTTCCACGACGCCCTGCGCGGTACCAAATGATCACCTGCCGCCTCTGCTCCAGCAAGAACCTTGGCGATGCCATAGATCTCGGCTCCCTCCCGATCGCCCATCGCATGCGCCATCGGCGGGACGAAACCGAGCAGCGCTATCCCATGCGCAACGTGCTGTGCCGTGACTGTGGCCTGATGCAGATCGCGGAGCCGATCGATCCCGAAGAGCTCTACCGAGACTTCAACTTCTGCTTTTCAGGCTGGAAGCCGCAACCACACATTGCCTCCGAGCTCAATATGATTTCGCGAACGGCTCCAGGCAAGTCGATGCTCGAGATCGGCAGCAATGACGGGTTGTTCCTCCTCGAGGCGCGCAAGAGCGGCTTCGGCCCGCTCCTGGGAATCGAGCCCAATCCCCTCACCGCGAAACAGGCGCGCTCAGGAGGCCTAACGATCGTCAACGAGATGTTGTCTCCGGCACTTGCGGCAAGGATAGAGTCCGAGCACGGCAGGTTCGACACCATCGTCGTGCGCCAGGTACTCGAGCACCTGCTCGATATCCCGGGCTTTTTCGCGTGTGTCGACCTGCTTCTGTCGTCACAAGGCGTCCTATTCGTCGATGTTCCCGACGTCGAACAGGGCATGCGCAGCGGCGACGCAACGATGCTTTGGGAAGAGCATGTCAATTCGTTCACGACACCGGTTCTCCAGAGCGCCCTCGCCCGCTTCGGCTTCACCGTGGCGGAGAGCGAGCGGTACAATTTCTCCGGCGGAACCATCGCCATTGCTGCCCGCCGCGGCGCTGCCGAAAAGCTCTCCCTCGATCTCGACGAGCAGCTAGCGGTTGCGGGCGGCTTCGGCCAGCGCGTCGAAGGCTATCAGCGCAAGCTGAAGTCGATTCTTGCCCGGGCGCGCAAGGCCGGATTTGGCGTGGTTCTCTACGGCGCCGGCAATCGTGCCTGTACCTTAACGAATTCGGCGGGCCTCCAAGAGCTGATCGACTATTCGGTGGACGATCAGATCGAGCGGCAAGGCCTGTTCATGCCCGGAACCGGAATTGAGGTTCGCCCGGCTGCCGCTCTCTCGCAGGAGGGCAAACGCTTCCTGTGTATCCTGGCCGTAAACAACGAGAACGAGGCGAAGGTGTCCGCCAAGGTCCGCGAGCTTGCTCACGTGCCGGTGCAGATCTTCACGGCTCTCTCGCCGGCAGACATCCATGCCGAACTGGATCGCATATCAAGTGTGCTCGATCGTGAAGGCACGCCATGAGCAATCCGCCTCCTGCAGGCAAACTATACTCCTACTATCGCAGTGCCGGCATTTCCCCGACGTTCGGCGCTTTGCAATCGGAAGCGGAACTCGAGCGCTTTTGCGGCCAGCGTGCTGAACTCTTTACGCGCAAACTGCAGCTCCCCCTCGAAGTGTTCCGCGAATCTCGCGTCCTCGAGTTCGGGCCGGACACCGGAGAGAATGCTCTAGCGTTCGCAAGTTGGGGCGCGCGTGTCGAGCTGGCCGAGCCGAACACTTCTGCTTGGCCGCAGTTGCAGGCCTATTTCGAACGCTTCGGACTGACCGAGCGCCTTATTGGGCTGCACGATAAGCCAATCCAGGAGTTCGAGCCGGCTACTCCGGCCGATATCGTTGTTGCCGAGGGGTTCATTCACACCGTCAAGCCAGAGCATGAGTGGATGCGGGTGGTGCGCAAAGCGGTCCGTCCCGGCGGCTACCTAGTACTTTTCTACTATGAGCGTCGCGCGCTTCTCATGGAGGCATTCCACGCCGCCCTATATCGAAGGTATTGCACGCTTACCAGCGAGAGTGGACCGGACACTGCCCGTGCGCTTTACGGCGCCAAATGGGACGCGATCGCCCATGTAAGGCGGTTCAATTCCTGGGTGATGGATGTCCTCGAGAATCCCTATACCCGCCTGCAATTCACGCTCGACGCAACCGGTCTCGTGAACGCAATGGCTCGGTCAGGGTTTGAGCTCTATCAATCCTGGCCGCGGTATCGCGATGATCTCAGGATGATGTGGCACAAGACTCCAGAGTCTGCCTCTTCAGTCGCGACCGAAGTCGCCGAACACTTGCGGCGCAGCGCGCTTAGTCACGCACTCGGAAGAACGCTCTATTGCATCGGCGACGACAGCAGCGTCGCCGAAGCCGCACGTCATGTAGATGATCTTCTCCAGAAAATCGATCTGGCCTTGGATGCAGCAGATCAAGATGCGTGGCTGGCCATCGCAGACGGCTTCATGGGATTGCGAAATTTTGTCAATTCAGGCGACAGGACCTACGCCCACTCCACCGGTGTCCGTGAAGCAATCAAGGACATGCTCGAGTCAACAGCCCATTGTGCGACCTTGGCGGCTTCAGGTGACGCCGCCGCCCTATCCGATTTTACGAATGACAACAGGCCGTTCATATCCTTCTGGGGCCAGCCTGCCCACTACAGTGTCTTCAGGAGGAGCGCTTCGTCGGCACAATAGTTCCCGCAATCGTACGGTAGGCTGGAGCTTCCTCGATCGTTACGACGCAGCTGAAGTTGGCCTGTCACAAGTCAACATCTGGCCCAGCCATACTCCCAAATCGAGAGCACATGCGGCACCGACTACTCCCACCATCAAGTATCGCACTCGCGCTAGCGATGTCGGCGCTACTTCCCATCTTCTTTGCGGCGATCGGGAAGCTGTGGCCGGGCGAATCAGTGCTCCTTCAAATTGCCAAGAGTGCCGTCCCCTGCACCGCCTTGTGGGTTGCAGCCGTGAAGCATCTCCACATTAGGATCGATCTAAGTGAAGCGATCGCATGTACCTGCATCCTCGCAATCGCGCTCATCGGGCTCTACATCGCAGTTTCGCTCCTGGCCTATAGCTTTCGACTGGAGGCACTCCAGACCGTCGGCCGCAGCACACACGGACTGGCGTTTGCAGACGTCGCTGCGACGTTCGGAAACGGTGCGGGGCTCGGCGCACTTTCGGGCGGTCGCATTCGTACACTGGAACTGTTGGGAATGATCAGCCGAACGGGCGATACGGTTGAGATCACATCTCTTGGCCGGTTTGTTGCAGAGCTTTACGGCACAGTCCGCAGCATCGCGCACCTGGAGTGAACATGCTCAATTCTGGACTCGCATTGGCATGCTTTATCCTGGTCGTCCTGCTGACCATTGTATTTCTACAACTGACATCCCAATCCAACCCATTTCTGGTGATCATCTCTGTTGCGATCCTAGTCAATGTGGGCGCCGGAGCAGCCGGCCACCTTCTCATTCCCACACTCCGCTACTGGCACTATACGCCCCCGTTTGTCCTGTTGGTCACGATCACCATCTTCTGCATGGGAGCAGTCTTTTCATCGGCATCTCTGCAGATGCTTCAGACCATCGACCAAAGTGGGGGTAGAATCTCCGTCGCGACCCTGCATGAAGGAGTCATCAAGCAAAATCTGCTCAGGCGTCTACAAGAGCACGTTGCCGCGGGGCGCCTAGCGCAAACGGGCGATGCCTACGTCCTAACCGACAAAGGACAGTTCCTCATCACCTGGATCGGAAGGCTAAAGAGCGTCTTTTCGATTCGGCAAACCGGCATCTATTGACATGCGCAAGCTTCGACAACTCGGTTCCAATGCCACCGCAAGCAATGTAGCCCTCGGCGTTGCGAGATTGCGCAGTAGAGCGGCAGCTCTATTTCAAACCGCCACTTCGAGATTCGCGAAAGAGTCCACTGCATGGTGTACAGGTCCGCAGCCGAGCCTTGAAATGGTCCGCGGCGCAGCGCCCGCGCTGTGGAGTGCGATGGTTGGAGCTACCGCCGCCGCCTTGGCAGTCTATGGGCTGATCCAGATCCTCCAGTCCAGTGAAGGCTCGGTGTATCAGACGATCAGCCAGTATCCCGTACTTTATGACTACAAGGAGTCTGCCCGGACGAAGAGCGCAGAGAAGATCTTCTATCTTCTATTCTATACTCTGGGCGTACTCTGTGCCGCTACAGTCCTACGCTATCGTCGACCACTTGCGCACGCTTCAACGCTGACGTTTGTCATAGCGGCCGCAGCGTCGCTGCCAGCACTGCACGTGCTTATTGCCGGGATCACGCAGCAGGGTAGTCTTTCGTTGTCGGCACTGTCGTTCACCCTAGTCGCATTGTTCGTGCCTGCAATTGCAAGGCGCCGCAGGGTAGCGGTTGCCGAAGGCTTGCGGCAGTCATCCATGCCGGCCTTTGATTCAGCATTTCGTCGCAACGATGCGCTTGTTATCGCAGCGCTCGCGCTACTCATCATCCCGGCGAGATTTCAGCACATCGCGGCCGAGAGCGCGGCTGGCAATCATCCAGTATCGTTCTTGGTTGGACCAGCGCTGTATGCGCTTACCGATGGTCTGCAGCCGGGCCGGGATTTTATCGCGTTCTACGGCCATGGTCCTTCCTATCTCTTCCGGGCACTCCTGAATACGGACGTCGAAGCCGTTTACTTTCGCTATGTTGCCTTTCTGTCGGCCATCATCTTCGCGATCCACGTATCCTGCTACTTCGTGCTACGAGATTTCTATCGCGACCGCGCACTCGCTTGCGTTGTTACGATCGCCCTGATTTTTACCTATCACTTCGGGGCCGGAAGCACTTTCGCCGGGCCATCCGCATTTCCGGTTCGCTTCGCGTTGATTTTCGTCCTGGCGATCGCGACCGTTCATGCAATGACGAACCCCCGAAGCATCCTCTCGTTGGCAGTGTGCGGGGTGATCGTCGGCGCTTCCGTATTCTGGAACAATGAAACCGGAGTACTCATGTTCGTCGCGGTACTGGCTTCCTACACCGCGACCGAACTCTTCCATGGCAAGCTGCCCTGGCGCCTTTTTTCGTTTATTGCCTCCTCGCTGGCCACATTCCTCGCCATATCGGCCATTGCATTCGGGTTTGTCGCCCTAGATGGATCCTTTTTTTCCGCTCTTGTGGAGCCACTTCGTCTGCACGCGACGGAGAACTGGGTCGGCATAGTCATGATGTGGGCGCCAGGAAGCGGTTACATCTATCAACTCGGCGCTCCGGCTGTCGCAATTGCAGCCGGGACAGCTGCTCTCTTCAGCGGTCGGAGTGCAGGCTCACCACTCGATCGAGAGCGCGCTTACCTGATTTTCTTCTGCATAGTCGCCTTGATATTCACTGCCAAATGGATCAACCGGTCGCTCGACGCGGTATGGCAGCAGAATGCTTTCGCATTTCTGATCATCGGTGCGTGGTGGTTGCGCATCGGACTCAGGAGAGCATACTTGTTCAGCCCTTCGCCAAGAAGTGCTGCCACTGTTGTCGTTTCCGCCGGACTATTCACCCTGCTGATGCTTTGGAGCATCACAGACCGGCTGCAGCCGAACATCAAAGTTGGCCTCAGGGCCTATTTGGAGTTTCCGACAGCTGTGAATGTTGCGCGCCTGTTTCGCCGCGACACTCTTCAGATTTCCGTTCCCCTTGATGACAGCGATTTAAAGCTGGTCAACTCATTGCTCAAGCCGAACGAACCCATGCTTTTGCTTTCGGACTTCGATTGGTTGCTACTAATCAGGCTTGGGCGTGCACCCAAGAGCTACTTCCTGCCCCTTCGAGACACCTTCAGTCCGGAACAGTTGACCCGGAGCTTCGAAGGGGCGAAGTATCTGTTCATAGACCGAGGTGCAGACTTCTCCTACTACTGGTTAAAGGTCGAGTTTGAGAAACACCTGAATCGCGATTTTCAGCTCGTCGCAGAGTCCACGCGGCTGTTGGCTTACGAGCGGAGACCGTGAAGACAGGGGACCGCGAACTCAGTCACTAGCAAATTGGGCAGGCGACAACGATCTAGCTCGAAATCGAGGAACCCGACTCAAGGCCGCTATTGCGAACTCGCGTCGACGTATCGCCAACCAATAGTCCGCCTAAGCGCATGGTTCTCTTGAAGCCCCCCGATCCGTGGTCCTTGAGGATTGAAGTATCAATCCGTATTCGATAGCATTTGGCCCGTTCTATCGTAACGCCGCGTGCGAGGTGTATCGCACCATCGCACTCTACCCCCTTCCTGGTCATCGAGAATCTGCAGAGTGACGTTTCTTACGAACACCGGGGTAAGGGCGGCAATTTCCGTGCTGTTGCTGAGTGGTGCCGTAGCATACCTGGTTATGCGAGATCAGTGCTGCTCCATGGATTCCAGCTTACTTGTCGCAACCCTAGCCATTCAGCCCGTTAATCTGCTCGTCATTGCAACCGTGGGATGGCGGTTTGTTCTCCTTGCTCGGCCGCCGCGGCCTGGGGCATGGTCAAGCTTGAAGGCCAGCATGCTGGCAACGGGCCTGAACGTCCTGGTTCCCGCCCGCGGCGGGGATTTGATTCGCCTGACCTATCTTCGGCAGCGCGAGGGGACGCCGATCGAAACCGGCGTTTCCATATCAGTTATCGAACGTGTTGCCGATCTCGTCGTGCTGTCCACGATGGCGATTGTTGTCGGAAGCCTGGTGCTGCAATCAGCCGTAGTTGTGCCAGTTCTGGCCATCAGCGCCTTGGGCGCAGGGTTGATCCTGCTCACGATTCTTTTGCCGCTCTGGCTCACTATCCTGCGCAATTACTTTCCAGCGAGCATCGCGACCTTCCTCGCATCGGTCTTTACCGAGACAGCGGCTCGCGTTCGTGACGGCAAGATCTTCATAGCCCTGGCCGCCTCCATCCTTTTCATGGGCCTGGGATTGCTGGTGACCTGGATCTTCTTTCGAATCGCGACAGAGAGTGAATTCTCGTGGACCCTCGCGGCGATGGTCTTGGTGTTCGCCAGCCTGGGCGGCGCAGTCCCAATGCTTCCCGGTGGAGTTGCAACCTTTGAAGCGGGCGTCATCGTGGCACTGCTGTACGGTGGATATTCTGCCAATGAAGCCTTGAAGCTGGCCGTTGTTTACCGGCTCCAGCAGTACATGCTGGCCACCCCGCTGGCCCTTCTTATCGCAACCCGTGAGCGCATCGGCCTCAGTGCGATGCTATCCGATTTGCTACGGCACTTCTTCCGCTGGCGCGCGGCGACGGCACCCGAACCGCCAGCCGCCTCAGAAGATGAAAAACGCTAACACACCTCAAGCCGAAGGCCACCGACAAGAGTCCTCCGCGGTCGAGTATCGATTCGAGCGGGCGCTGACTATCGTCGTCCCATGTCTCAACGAAGCAGCAGCCATCAGCGGCGTGATCGATGGCTTGGCGCAAGTAGCAACTGATTGCCTTGACCGATTCGAGATTGTGGCAATAAACGACGGTAGCACCGACGACACGGGTGCAATTCTGGAACGCTTGAAGGACAGAATACCACAGCTGATTGTGGTTCATCATGCGCAACGCCAAGGGGTCGGCGCCGGCTTTCAGGCAGCCCTTCGACTGGCGACCGCGCCGTTCATCACCGTCGTTCCCGGTGACGGTGCATATCCGCCGGAAAATTTGCGAGCGGCGTTAGAACTCGTCGGTAGCGCACGTCATATCGGCTCAACTCGCGTGAATCAGTCTTCTGCGCGAGGAGCATTTCGATCGCTGTACTCGCGTATTTACAGGTTTGGGATCAGTTGGCTTCTTCAACTCCCGGTAAATGATCTTCATAGTGTTCACATATATTCAGTCGAAGCGCTGCTGAGTTCCCGACTTACGCAGAAGGGCTATCTGTATGGCATAGAAGCTCTTGCTGCCGCCGACATTTCACCGGACGACTTAAGCGAAACAGAAGTTGCGCTTGCACCCGACAGAGATCGCGAAAACCGTTCCCTGCACTTCTCGACATTCCGAGATTTGCTTTCGGCACTTGCCCACCTTCGCCGTCGCATTCTTCCCGGTTTGAATCATCCCATGTTGTTGGCGTGCCTGGGAGCATACAGTTTTGTCTGGGTGCTGATCTGCCTCCAGTTTAGCGAAGCGCCTCACCTTCAAACTTTGGTATTCCAAGGCGAAGGCGCCTATTGGTCATACATGGCGGCAACTCTAGCCTCACTGCCGGCAGTCTTACTACTCCCTCTGACATTTGGCCTGTTGCTGCTGTCCTTTATTGATCGCGACATCAACGTTCAACGTCCGACCGGCGACCAAACTCTGTTATCGGCAATTGCGGGCGCCGCTATGCTCATTCCCTTAGGGATGGCTTTGGGCATCGTGGACGGTCTGCAGCTTCCCCTCCTCCTGTTCATTTGTTTGGTCATCGTTTGGGTCGGCCTGTTGCGCCATCCGGGCACGGTGCAAACTCTTATCGACTGCGCGCTCATTCAGTCTGCTCGAAGGCATCCTGCTGTCCTACTGACGCGCGTGCTTCTGCTTTGCGCGCTCCTTTTCGTGCTCAGCGGACAGGCGCTGCCGGTGGACGTCTGGATGACCGATGTGATGCAGATCTACTACTCTTTTCTGGATCGGGTGAAAGCCGCAGGCAACTTCAGCATCGACCCGTCCGCACCTGACCTATCCAACTTTCTTATTGGTCGAGGCAATGGTTCGCACTTGATCTTCGCCACCATGTTCCACCCGTACATTGGCGGGCTCATCAGCTTCGCCTACCTCTGCGGCATACTCGTCATTGTGCGCCGTACCGGCGAGCTGCTGATGGACGGAATCCTAGGAAGAGCAGTCGATCCTAAACAAGCCGCGTGGACAGCTGCATTGAACCTTCTTGCACTAGCGACACTGACGTCGTCTCTCCTACGTATCGAGTTCGCCAAGTATCATCTGCAGTTCGGATTCTTCTTCGCAGCGGGCCTCTATCTGGTAGTCTTGCAGCTTCATCGCGGCGCCAATCCTGGGTCAAAGGGCGCATTGCTAACCGCAGCGGCGGTCGCGGCCACCGCCCCCCTCATTCTTCCCCAGCATGTCGTATTCGCTGCGATCCTGATCGGGGCAACCGCTATCACTGGCCTTCTATATCGCAACTGGAGAATGGTTGTAGCCTCCCTCGGCCTTGGCATTCTCGCCAGCGTCGCATGCCTGGTGTCATTAACTCTCAACTATGCCTTTGTCGGAATTCCCGAGCTCTTTCCCACTTCGTTTTTTTCGATGTTTGTCGATGCTAATCTTTTCGGACGATTTTCGAGCTTCGAGGTCTGGCGGTACATCTACCTGGCCCAGAACTTGAACGATCAAGCCATCGAAATCGGTCCACGTACAGCCGAGCGCTTTGCTAGGTTCTTCGAATCGACACTGGTAAACGTAGTTCTATTGGGCTCAGTGGAGTTGCGCGCCTGGATTCTTCACTGGGTAAATTATCACTGGCGGTGGCTTGCGTCGGATCTAGGCTTCGCTCTCACCTGCCTAGTGCCTCTGATGGCCGTCACAGCAGCCGCCGTGTATAGACCCCGAACTGGTATTCTGGCTGCTTGTGTAGGCGTACTTCTGATCACGATCCCGGTATCCTATGTTGCGGGTCAGTGGCCCAGCGTTTTCGTGATAGCTGCACCGACTACGATATACGCCGTTATCGTCTCTCGAGTGGTGGCTGCCGTTGCAGCGGCTATTGCCAAGCCTTCGGTTTCAGCCAACAGCCACTATGGAAGTATGTTGTTTGGCAGAAGCATAACTCTCGCGCTCATGCTTATCCTAGTTGGGGTAGCCACCATTTACGCTCTCGTGCCGGGCGAAAGCATAGGTCGGATGTTTCATGCTTTCGCTCCATTGACGGCGGTTATCGTCACTCTCTGCATTCTTCTATGCGGTCGACATTTCCTTAGCGAGCGAGCGAATGCCACGGAAATCGCTGCAAGCACGGTTCAACCCCAAGTCACGAATCCAGTCCAAGTGGGCATCAGTCTCATTGTTCTTTCAGCCGTGCCTGGAATTCTTGTCGGTATGCCCGCCGCGCGTCTTGGGATGGCAACGCATTTCGCCGTACTAGCCATCGCTGTGCATGTGCTCATTCTTCTCTTGGCCTCTGCCGACCTCTATAGGCTCCTTCACCCTGTGCCCGGAGTCTACAAGGGCCTTTCGTTCAAGCGATGGGCCGCCCTCGATATGCGTTTTGTCGGCTGGGTTACGACAGGCGCCATGGCACTTTTCGCTCTGAGCAGTGCGTGGAATGAGCGAAGCAGCATCGCGCATATCGCTTCGCAGATTGTTGATGGGCCGCAGCAACCAGCCCACACTTGGGATTTCGAGCGGTGCATTGAGATGGCCCACCTTGCTAAAGGCAGCAGAATTCTTCCCGTCAACTCGACAGAGCAAGCCATACCTTGCTATGCGCCCATCGGCCTTCCTTTCGGAACCTTTGTGCACCACTATAATTCCCTGCTTGCGCCCCACTATTCACTCACGCTGTTCGGGTCCCCCAGTGAAATCGAGAGCTTTTATCGAGATCACGATATCAACTACTTCTATTTCGACCTCCAGGAGCGAGGGTACGTATGGGGACATGGCTTCAGCAGCCTATTCGCCCCTGACAGCCTACTTGCCCGTTTTGACGTAGCGTACGAGGGCAAGGACTACTATCTGCTGACTTGGCGAGGACAGGGGGGCCGACCAGTGGACAGCAAAATTGTAGATGAACTGGAGCGACTTCAGCCGATCAAGGTCAGGAACTGGCCACTCGCAGCTGTAGCATTTGAGGCGCTAAAGCAGACGCTACGGGAAAGATTCAAAGTAAGTGCCCACTAGCTGCCAGACAACATCGAATGCCGCTGGCTGCTGGCCTTGGAATGCCTGCACCAGATGACCGTCAGCCAAGCAGTATTCCTCGTCGGCGGCCTTGGCACACGACTGGGGCGTCTCACCGCCAATGCTGCCAAGCCTATTCTCGAAGTCGCGGGCAAGCCGTTTCTTGAGCACCTCGTCCTTGATGCGAGTCGCTTCGGCTTCCGGCAAGTCTTGTTGCTTTGTGGCTATCAGGCTGCGGGGATTGCCGCCACATATGATGGGAAGCGCGCCAAAGGATTGACGATAGAGGTCGCGATAGAGCGAGAGCCTGCAGGCACCGCCGGAGCCCTCGCCCTCGCGGCCGAACGGCTCGACGACACCTTCTTCCTCGCCAACGGCGACTCCTTCTTCGACTTCAACTGGCTGTCGCTCGTTCCGGCGCTCGAGCGCGATGACTGGACGATGCATGTCGCGCTCGCCGAGGGTGTGCGCGGCGATCGCTATGGCCGGGTGGAGATGTCCGGCGACCGCATCTCCCGCTTCCTGCCCAAGGGCGAGAGCGAGCTGCCGATCAATGCCGGCCTCTATCTGGTACGCCGGCGCCTGCTGGAGCGGATACGCAACGTGCCCTGCTCGCTGGAGAACGACGTCCTGCCCAGCCTGGCCGCACGGGGAGAGCTGCTGGGGCGGCCCGCGACGGGAGCGTTCATCGACATCGGCATCCCTGCGGATTTCGAGCGGGCCCAGGTGGCGGTGCCCGCCTTCCTGCGCCGGCCCGCCGTCTTCCTCGACCGCGACGGCGTGCTCAATCACGACGACAACTACGTCCATCGTCCCGAGCAGGTTCGCTGGGTCGACGGCGCGATCGACGCCGTTCGCTGGCTGAACGACGCGGGCTACTACGTCTTCGTCGTGACCAACCAGGCCGGCGTCGCCCGCGGCCTCTACGGCGAGGAGGACGTCCGCCTCCTCCACGGCTGGATGCAGGACGAGCTGCGGCGCGCCGGCGCCCATGTCGACGGCTTCGAGTACTGCCCGTATCACCCGGAGGGGACGGTCGATGCCTATCGACGGGCCTCCGAGTTCCGCAAACCCGGCCCCGGGATGATCCTGAAGCTCAAGAAGGACTGGGGCATCGACGAGGCCAGGTCGCTTCTGATCGGCGACCGCGACACCGACCTGCAGGCCGCCGCCGCCGCCGGCATACCGGGGCACCTGTTCAGCGGGGGCAGCCTGCTTGAATTCGTCAGGAAGATCGTGCCGGCGACACGAAGAAGTCCCGCCGCCGGTTGATCGCCAGGACGGCCTCCACGGCCGCCGGCGGCAAGGGTCCGGACGTTCCCGCCGAGGCATTCGTCTCGGCCTCCTCGGGGCGCAGGATGCCGGGAATGGTCGTCGAAACGGCCGCGAAGGACAGGCAGAAGCGCAGAGCGGCCACTGCCCCCTCCTGCCCCGGCTCGGCCCGGACGGCAGCCAGAAGGTCTCGCGCGCCGTCGATCCAGTTGTCGAGCTGAGCCCGCGGCCAGGCCTGGCGATGGTCGCCCGGAGGAAAAGCGGTCCCCTCGTGGACGGTGCCGGACAGGAAACCGAAGCACAGCGGTGTCCGAGCGATGAACCCGGCTTTGTGCAGGGTCAACGCATCCAGCAGGCCCGTCGTCAAGGCCCGGACATCCATCATGTTGAAGTTCGCCTGAATGACTGCCGCTCCCGCCATTTCCAGGGCTTCCAGAGCCAGTTCCGGGCTCTTGGCCGAAATTCCCCAGGCACGAACCTTGCCGGCTTTCTGGAGTCCTTCCAAGGCCTTCCGTACGTCGGTCGAGGCCAATACTTCGGGCGGCGGGTTGTGGAGCTGCAGCAGGTCCAGGTGGTCCGTCTGCAGTCTTCGCAGGCTGTCTTCCACCGACCGGACGATGGCCTCGGGGGAAAAGTTCGGTGGACGGGTCCAATCCTGATAGCCGGCCTTGGTCGCGATCACGACCTGGCGACGGCGTCCCCGGAGGGCCTGCCCGAGCAGTCTCTCGCTGTGCCCGGCGCCGTAGGCCGGCGACGTGTCGAAAAAGGTGATGCCACGATCAAGCGCCCGTTCCAGGGCGGCGAGCGACACGCGGTCATCGGTCTCGCCGTAGGAAGTGTCCCCTGCGCTGCGCCCGCCGATGCCCCACGCCCCGAAGCCGATCTCCGAGACCGACATCCCGGTCCTGCCCAGGTTGCGATAGCGCATGACTGTCTGCCAGCGGTCAGTAGTGCCCGGCGAGTTCCGGCGTGATCTCGACCGACCGGGGCGAATAGAGATACGCGCCCTTCTTGTTGCCCCACCAGACGATCTCGCGGCACCATCTCTGCAGGTCGTCGTATGGCTTGCTTGTCCTGTCGATCTCCACGACCATCGGGGTCTTGCGCAGCATCGCCGGCTCGCCGCCCCTGACCTTGTTCCAGTAGTCCAGCAGGTCGTAGTCGAGCGGAACCCTGAGGTCTCCCCGGGCGAAGGGCTGATGGACCATCGCGTGATTAAGCCGCACGGCCTGCTCGACGACATCGATCGGCAGGTTCGCGCTTCTCGCCCGCAGCGTCTCGCCCAGCAGCCTGCCCGCCTCCTCATAGAAGGCGTCGAACTTGCCCTCGGCGGTGAGCTTCACGAACACATACTCGTCGGCCGGCCAGAAGATGTTGAGGTGTTCCTTCGAGAACACGTACTCCGCGCCGCCCTGCTGGATGGACCTGGCCTCGCTCTCGAAGAAGCCGTTGATCTCCGCGATCATCGGATAGCGCTCCGGATCGGCCGCCATGAAGGCTTCGATCATGTCGCGATAGGCGATGCCCGAAATCCCGTGAGCCAGGATCAGCGGGATCTGGAACAGCTTGTCGAAATGCAGAAGCGCGGTCATCCAGCAGAAGACCCGGGTGCGCCTCCAGTCGGCAAGCGGCGTCGATGCCGTGGCAATGACGAGGTCCTGGACCTCGGGAACGTCGTCGTCGAGTTCGACCCGCTCGCCGTGGATGTTGATGATCTTCGACTCGACGGTGACCATGCCGTACTTCTTCTGGTAGGCGGCGTCGCCCATCTCGGCATTGGGCAGGATCGAGAGATTGTTGAACTGGATGCGATTGTGCTGGCCGTTCTCCATGAGCAGGTCGACGCCCTTGACGAACGACTCGTAGGTCTCACCAGGCAGGCCCAATATGAGGTCCGAGTAGGTCTCGACCTTGTCTTTGGTGAAGCGCCGCTGCAACTCCATATAGGTGTCCAACGAGATGTTGTCGCGCTTAATCGCCTCCAGCGTCGTCATGTCGACGCTCTGCATGGAGAGCGCCACGCCCTTGTTGAGGCCAGCATCGGACAGAATCTTCTGCGTCAGGTAGGCGCGTTCGGTG
>CAYRBQ010000015.1:0-19687 GCA_964422305.1 uncultured Reyranella sp.
GGTCCGGGGCGTGATCGCCTTCTCGACATGGGAGACGTCCATGCAGAAATTGTCGAGGGCGTCGACGAAGACCGGCCTGGCGCCCAGCTCGGCGATCGCGCCCACCGTGGCGATGAAGGTGTTGGCGGCCGTGATGACCTCATCGCCGTGGCCGATGCCGACTGCCTTGAGCGGCAGCTTCAGCGCGTCGGTGCCCGAGCCGACGCCGATCGCATGCTTGACGCCGATCAGGCTGGCGAAGCGCTTCTCGAATTCGCCGAGCGGCTTGCCCAGGGTGAAATCGCCTGTCGCGACCAGCTTCTTGATCTCGGCCAGGATCGGATCGGGATCGGCAAACTGCTGACCCAGATAGGAATAACGGACTTTCATGCGCGTGCGACGGCTTCGGAGATGCCTTGGGGATCGAGACCGGCCGCCTCGAGCAGATGCTCCTGGCTGCCATAGTCCTCGGGAAATCTGTCGGGAAGGGCGAGACGCAACAGCGGCGTCTTCAGCCCCTTGTCGATGAGCAGCTCGGCCACCGCCGAACCCAGCCCGCCGACGCGGGAATGTTCCTCGACCGTGACCAGGCGCGGCACGCGGGCCGCGAGGGCGAGTACCGCCGCTTCGTCGAGCGGCTTGACGGTCGGCACGTGCAGCACGCCCGCGGCGATGTCGCGCCGCGCCAGGATCTCGCCGGCGCCCAACGCGCGGCTCGCCATCACGCCGGTGGTGATGAACGCAACATCTTTTGCGGGCTTCAGCTCGAAGGCCTTGCCGAGCACGAACTGCTGATCGGCTGGCGTCACCACCTTGTCGCCGCCCTTGCCGAGGCGGATGTAGATGGGGCTCGGATGATCGAGCGTCGCCAGCATGAAACGCTTCATCTCCTCGGCGTCGGCGACGGCGGTCACGGCCATGTTCGGCAGCGCCCGCATGATCGCGATATCCTCAATCGCCATGTGCGTCGGCCCGAGCGGCGCGTACACCAGGCCGCCACCGTTGGCGATCAGGCGCACTGGCAGGTTGTGCAGGCAGAGATCGACCGCGACCTGCTCGTAGCAGCGCCGGGTCAGGAAGGTCGCGATCGTGTTCACGTAGGGAATGTAGCCGTCCATCGCGAGGCCCGCGGCCAGGCCGATGATTGCGGCTTCCGACACGCCTTCCATGTAGAAGCGGTCGGGGAATTCCTTGCGCATGGCGTCGAGCGCGCCGGCGCCGAGGTCGGAACCGACGAACACGACTCGCGGATCGCGGCGTGCCAGCTCGTGCACCATGTTGAGGCTTGTGGCGCGCATCAGGTCAGCGCCAGCGCTTGGCGAAGCTCGGCGACCTGCTCGGCCGACAGCTTCGCTTGATGATGCCACTTCGCATTGTGCTCGCAGATGGGAATGCCGCGCCCCTTGATCGTATGGCAGATGATCGCACGCGGCCGGTTGGTCTTGGCGGGCGCCGCGAACACGTTGCGGAGCGCCTCGACGTCGTGCCCATCTACTTCCGCGACGCTGAAGCCGAAGGCCTCGAGCTTTGCGCCCAGCGGCTCGAGAGGCATGATCTCGTCGACGCGGCCATAGGACTGCATTTTGTTGTAGTCGACCATCATGGTGAGGTTCGAGAGGTTGTGCTTGGACGCGATCATCGCGCTCTCCCAGACAGACCCTTCGTTCAGTTCGCCGTCGCCGGTCAGTACGAACACGCGCGAGGGACGCTTCTGCATCCGCGCTGCCAGCGCCAGGCCGACACCGATGCCTAAGCCGTGCCCCAGAGCGCCCGTCGAGGCCTCGACGCCCGGCGTGCGGATTTCTGGATGGCCGCCGAGCAGGGCGCCGGGGCGGCACTGCTGGGCGATCTCCGAGCGGGCGAAGAAACCCTTGTCGGCGAGGATGGCGTAGAGCCCGAGGCAGCCATGGCCCTTGGACAGGATGAAGCGGTCGCGATCGGGCCAATTCGGCTCCGATGGGCGGACGTTCAGGACCTCGTCGTAAAGGACGCGGACAATCTCGATGATCGACAGCGCTGCGCCGACATGACCGCGGCCGCCGCCATCGAGGGCGTCGATTACCATGTTTCGCAGATCGCGCGACCGCTGGTCGAGCTGAGCGGTGGTCTGGGAAGCCTCTTGCACGCAACGGCTATATGCGATCGACGATAGCTCTGTAAAGGACGCGCGCCTTGGCCAGCTGGCGTGCCTGCGCGACTGCAGTTTCCTCGGTTTGGCCGGCCTCGCGGCGGCGGGCCAAACCGTCCTTCAGGAACTCGTTGAGCAGGATCAGGCACCAGCGCAGGCCGATCAGCGGCCGGTAAATCGAGATTCGTTGTCGATAGCCTGCGTCATCCCGGGCCTGCCGCTCGAACCCTGCCGCAAAAAGCGCCTGTTCGCCCTCGTTCAGGGCCATTCCGGGATGCCAGTGCACGTCGCAGGCGAGCTTCGCCGGATCGTCCCAGCCGAAATACTCGAAGTCGACGAAGACGAGCTTGCCTGTGGGCCGGCGAATCGCGTTGTGAAAACCGAAGTCGGATGGCGAAAGCACCTGGAGCGAGGCCGGAAGCACCTCGGTCGGCGACTGGGCCTGGAGCGCGGCACGCCGGCGAACGGCAAGCTCCGTCCGCACGCCGGCAAGGAAATCGCCGAGTTCGGCATTTGTCGACGCGGCAGGTTCGAGGCGTCCGAGGCGCCAATCGATCTGCGACAGCAGTTCGGCCAATGACGTGCACGCCTCGCGGGCGGTCGTGAAGCATTCGTGGTGGGCGGCCGTGCCTAACGAGCGGAGCGCGCCGGCGAAGTCTACGGCCGCGGCAATGTCGGCATCGGTGCGGGTGTCGATGCGCGTGCCGTCGACCCACTCGATCGCCGCCCAGCCGATGTCCGGATCGTGCGCGATCGGCCTCGGTGCCGCCCCGGGCAGATGGTGGTCGAGGAACACCAGGGCCGACCACTCGTGGCCCAGCCGATCCCATCCATCGTCTTGGCGATAGCCCTTGAGCGCGGCTATGCCGGCAGTCGTCTCCATACGGAACAGACGATTGTTGCCGCCGCCGCGCACGCGCTCGATTTTCCCCGGTTCCTGCGCGAACAGCCGGCGCGCCGCCTCTACGGCGCCTGCCATGTCCGGATCTTCCAGTTCCATCGCAAAACACTAGCACAACGATCGAATGGGCAATGGATGAGCCGAATATTGCAAGGAGGAACGCCTTCCGCGCCGATTTCCTTCTGTTACGAGCTGCAAATTTATCGTAACTGTACGGACCTAACCAAGGACGCAAAGAGTTCCACCCAAGGGCGGGGGAGCTGCATTTTTGCGAACCAATCGTGGTGCCGGTCACTGTGGCTGACAAGTATCGTACGCAGAATCCGGAAGTGCTCTACACGCGCGACACCCTGACCCGTATTGATCGATCCGAGATCGACCACTTCAAGAGGCTGTCGTCGGCCAACCCGCGCAAGCGGGTGCGGTTGTGCGCCCATGGCGACCAGGACGACCGTCTCCATGAGATGGTGATCGTCCATGAGCGGGGCGCCTACGTGCGGCCGCACAAGCATCCCGGGAAATCCGAATCGACCCACGTCATCGAAGGCTTGGTCGATGTCGTGCTGTTCGACGATGACGGTGGGATCGCCGATGTGCTGCATCTCGGCGACTATGCGTCGGGCCGGACCTTCTTCTATCGAATGGCCGCGCCGACCTATCACACGCTGCTGATCCGCTCGGACGTGCTGGTGTTCCACGAGATTACCAACGGTCCTTTCCAACGCAAGGACACGGTGTTTGCGCCATGGGCCCCGGCGGATCAGGAGGGCGCAGCGGTCGACCGGTACATTGCAGGGCTCGAGGACAAGCTGAAGCGTTTGGTGTGAGGGGGTAGGACGTGGCTAGTGTCATTCATCGCCGCGGCGACTGCCGCGCATGCGGTTGCAAGGATCTGGAACTGGTGTTCCAGCTGAAACCGTCGCCGATCGGGGATGCCTTTGTGACGGCGGAAAGAAAGGACATCCCGCAGCCGAGCTATCCGATCGACCTGTTCATGTGCCGGGACTGCGGGCTGGCGCAGCTGATCGACGTCATCGACCCGGACATCCTGTACGGCGAATACATCTATGTGACTGCGAGCTCGCTGGGGCTGGCCGAGCATTTCGGCGGCTACGCCGAGGACGTGATCAAGCGGGCGAGCCTTGGTCCGGGATCGCTGGTCGTCGATCTCGGCAGCAACGACGGCACGCTGCTGAAGCAGTTCAAGTCCCGCGGCATGAATGTGCTCGGCGTCGAGCTGGCGAGCCACATCGCGGCCCAGGCGACGGCCGAAGGCGTGAAGACGATCGACAAGTTTTTCACGCCCGCGGTCGCCAGGGAGATGGTCACCGGGTTCGGTAATGCCAAGGTCGTGACTGCCAACAACGTCTTCGCCAACATCGACGACCTGAAGACGTGGGTCGAAGGCATCGACACGCTGTTGGCGCCTGACGGCGTCTTCGTCTGCGAGAGCTACTATCTCGCCGACGTCGTTCAGAATTTCGTGTTCGATTTCATCTATCACGAGCATCTATCAGCCTTTTCGGTGAAGCCGATCCAGGCGCTGTTCAGGCGAGCCGGCCTCGAACTGGCGGCGGTGCAGCGCGTGGCGACCAAGGGCGGCTCGCTGCGCTACTTCGTGCAGCGCCCGGGCGGGCCGATCGTCGACGATGGATCGGTCGCGTCGCTGCTGGCATTCGAGGACGGCATGGGCCTCTATCGGCAGGAGACCTATGCGGCCTTCTCGAAGAAGGTGAACGACCTCGGCGCCCAGACCAGGGCACTGCTGGCCAAGCTCAAGGCCGATGGCAAGAGCATCGCCGGTTTCGGCGCCTCGATCACCGGCACCACGCTGATTCACCACTTCGATATCGGCGGGCTCCTGGATTTCCTGGCCGACGACAACCCCGCCAAGCAGGGCCGATTCAGCCCGGGCCTCCATCTGCCCGTGCTGCCGTCGAGCAGCCTGTACGAGCGGCGGCCCGATTACGTGGTGGTGCTGGCCTGGCGCTTCGAGCGTCCGATCATCACCAGGAACCAGGCGTACCTCGATCAGGGTGGCCACTTTATCGTGCCGGTGCCGGAGCTGAAGGTGATCTAGGGCGGCGTCTGCGCGGCGATCCGCTCCGCAATACAATATGTGCTCGCGGATGCGGGCGAGTGGGCAGGGAAGACGAGTTATCGATGTCGAATGCCAAGATCCTTACGCTGGACGAACTGGAAGCAAAGTCGCGTGAGCTGCGGGCCGCCGGCCGCCGCGTCGTCATGTGCCACGGCACTTTCGACCTGATGCACACCGGGCACATCAAGCACCTGCAAAGGGCCAAGGTCGAGGGCGACGTGCTGCTGGTCACGCTGACTGGAGACGCCTACGTCAACAAGGGGCCGGGCCGTCCGGTGTTCGGCGAGGACCTGCGTGCCGAGGCCTTGGCGTCGCTCGCGTGCGTGGATTATGTGGCGATCAACTACGAGCAGGCCGCCATCAAGGCGATTAGGCGCCTGAAGCCGAACGTGTACGTCAAGGGCAGCGAATATCGCGCCGCGATGGACGACGTGACCGGCAACATTCTGCGGGAAAAGGACGCAGTGGAAGAGGGCGGCGGCACCATATTCTACACTGACGAGATTACCTTCAGCTCGAGCAGTTTGCTCAACGAGCATTTCGGCGTGTTCTCGCCCGAGACGAAGGATTACCTCCAGGTCTTCCGCAAGCAATATGGCCCGAAGGAAGTCATCGAGCTGGTCAAGGGCCTGGCGGGGCTGAAGGTGCTGATCGTCGGCGACGCGATCATCGACCAGTATCACTACATCAAGACGCTGGGGCAGGTCGGCAAGGGACTGGCGCTGGCGGTCAAGTATGAGTCCGAGGAGCAGTTTGCCGGCGGGTCGATCGCCGTCGCCAATCACCTCGCGGGTTTCGTTGACGAGGTCACGCTGGTCACCGGCCTCGGCAAGATCGAGTCGCACGAACAGTACATCCGCTCGAAGCTCCAGCCCAATGTGCGACCGGAGTTCTTCATGATCGACGATGCGCGCACGGTCACTAAGCGGCGCTTCGTCGACCAGGAGCTGAGCAAGCTGTTCGAGGTCTATTTCTTCAACGAGGAGCCGGTAGCGGAAAAGGTCGAGCAGGCGCTGTGCACCTGGCTCGAAGCGAACCTGGCCAAGTACGACGTGGTCATCGTCCCTGATTTCGGCAACGGCTTCATTTCGGAGCGCATGGTCCAGGTGCTGTGCGCCAAGGCGCGGTTCCTGGCGGTCAATACGCAGCTCAACAGCGGCAATCGCGGGCATCACGTCATCAATCGCTATGCACGCGCCGATTTCGTCTCGATTAACGAGCCGGAACTCAGGCTGGCGGCACACAACCGCCACAGCCCGATCGAGGAAATCGCCGAGATGGTCGGGGAGCGGGTGAAGGCCAAGAGCATCGCCATCACCCGCGGCGCGCAGGGCGTGATGTTCAACGACCGCACACGCCGGAACACGTTCCATGTGCCGGCGCTGTCGACCAAGGTGCTGGACCGCATCGGCGCCGGCGACGCCTTCCTGGCGCTTGCCGGGCTGTGCGTGGGGGGAGGCTTGTCGCCGGAAGTGTCGGCTTTCGTTGGGAGCGTTTCGGCCGCTCTGGAGGTCCAGATCGTCGGAAACAGGGAGCCCGTCGATTCGGTGGCGTTGTTCAAGTATGTAACCACGCTCCTCAAATAGACTGGCCGTCGGACGGGGGGCAGGATATTAGGCAAAGCGGGGCAGCAATCGGCTGCCAGATGATCCGAAGAGGCAAATGTCGCAGTTCAATCGATATATCGCGACCCTGAACGACGTGCTGCGCGCGACCGAAGCCACCGACCGGCGCGGTGCGGCCAGGGATGTAGGCGAGGCGCTGGAAGGGATGCTCGTCAAGGCGCGTTCAACCCACGCCCGCGGCGACAAGATGATGTTCATCGGCAATGGGGGCTCGTCGGCGATCGCGAGCCACATGTCCGAGGATTTTTCGAAAGCAGCCGGCATTCGCGCCCTGTCGTTCAACGATGCGCCGACGCTGACATGTCTCGGGAACGACTACGGCTACGAGCACGTCTTCGAGAAGCAGATCGAATGGTTCGCCCGCAAGGGCGACATGCTGGTGGCGATATCGTCATCCGGCCGCTCGCCGAACATCCTCAAGGGTGTCGCCGCCGCTCAAGCGGCCGGCGCCGAGGTGGTGACCTTGAGCGGATTCGAGCCGAACAATCCGCTGCGCGCGACCGGCGACGTGAACTTCTATTTGCCGTCCAAGCAGTATGGTTTTGTCGAAGCGGGACATCTCGCTCTGCTTTCGGCCGTCGTTGATTTTGCCATGGGATGGAAGGGATGAGCGATCGTCGGTGGACAGTACTGGTGACTGGCGGTGCCGGTTACGTCGGCAGCGTGCTCGTGCCGCGCCTGCTGGCCGAAGGCCACACGGTCAAGGTGCTCGACCTCTATCTCTACGGCCGGGACCTATTCGCCGCCTGCCGTGGGCCGCGGCTGATTGAGATCCAGGGCGACATCCGCGATCCCAAGGTCGTCGCCGAGGCAGTGAAGGGCTGCGATGCCGTCATCCATCTCGCCTGCATCTCCAACGACCCGTCGTTCGACCTCGATCCGGCGCTGGGTAAGTCGATCAACTTCGACTGCTTCCGGCCGCTGGTCCAGGCCTCGAAGGCCGCCGGTGTCGAGCGCTTCATCTATGCCTCGTCGTCTTCGGTCTACGGCGTGAAGGACGTACCGAACGTCACGGAAGAAGAGTCACTCGTCCCGCTGACTGACTATTCGAAATACAAGGCGCTGTGCGAAGGAGTCCTCGCCGAGGAGAGAAGGTCAGGCTTCACAACCCTCACCGTCCGTCCGGCCACCGTCTGCGGCTACGGTCCGCGGCTCCGCCTTGATCTCACAGTCAACATCCTGACCAGCCACGCCTATTTCAACAATCGAATCCGGGTGTTTGGCGGCGCCCAGAAACGGCCCAACATCCACATCTCCGACATGGTCGAGTTCTACGTCCAGAGCCTGCGTCATGCGCATGAGAAGATTGACGGCAAGATCTTCAACGCCGGCTACGAGAACCATCCGGTGATGGAGATCGCGGAGATGGTGCGCGACGTCGTCGGCAAGAAGGTTGAGATCGCCGTCGAGCCGACGGATGATCATCGCTCTTATCACATATCCTCCGAGAAGGCGCGGCGGGAGCTGGGCTTTGTCGCCCAGCATACGATCAGCGATGCCGCTGAGGACCTCGTGCGCGCGTTCCATGACGGAAAGGTATCGGACTGGTCAAACGATCCTCGCTACTCGAATATCAAGCTGATGAAGGCCGTAAACCTGTCCTGAGATCCCAGTGATCGGGCTCGATTTCGATAACACTCTGGTCGATTACACGGCAGCATTTCAGGAAGAAGCCGCGTTGCTCGGTTTGTCGCTGCCCGGTGCCAGCAAGACCCGGATACGCGACACGTTGCGACTTCAACCGAATGGGGAGCTTCTGTGGCAAAGGTTGCAAGCCAGGGTCTATGGCCCCGCGATCAGCCGCGCGCAGGTCATGCCCGGGGCGCGGGCTTTCCTCGATACCTGTCGTGCGCGTGGCATCGGAGTGTGCATCGTAAGTCACAAGAGCCGCTTTGCTGCACAGGATCCCGGCGGCGTGGATCTTCGGGAGGCGGCAACGACTTGGTTGCGCAGCAACGACATCGGGGTACCCGAGGCCAATGTCTTCTTCGAGGGTACTAGGCGAGAGAAGATCAAGCGCATCGACGCCTTGCGGTGTACTTTCTTTGTCGATGACCTGACCGAAGTCCTGCTCGATCCGGCGTTCCCGAAATCGACGCAACGCCTGTGGTTCGTTACGGCCGGTGAAAAGGCTGCGCCTCCAATCGCTATGGCTGGCGACTGGAGGCAGATCGCCCGACATGTCTTCGGCTAGCTGGCGGCCTTGCCATTCTCTTGAGGACTTTTCACGTCGAGTCGCCACGATTTGTGCGGGCGATTGACGTCCTCCAATGCTTGGGCGACGGAGAGGATCTCTTCGACGGTGTGCAGCGCATCTGCTTCCGCCTTGTCCCAGGCGTCCGAGGGTGACCCTATGACGAAGCGGATGGGTAGCCGCAGGTAGGTCGGCCGGAGTTCCCCCCAGAAGGCGGACAACCAGAGTCCGACATCCTTGGGTACCATGACACTTGGCGCACTGTCGTCGTGCCCCATGAGCGGGTCCTCTTCGACGCCGAATACGGATATGGAGCAGTCCTGGACGAAATGAAGACGGTCCGGCGCAAAACGCGCCCTGCCCATAAAGCGGCTGTCGACGGGATCGATCGAGATCGCATAGGGGTGAGAGGTCGCGGAGGCCCGTATGCAGATGGGATGGTAGTGAGTCGAATGAACCAGCACCCCGGCTTCATCCACCTTCCAGCAAAAATAGACTGGCATGGAGGAGAAGTGAGTGGAGTCGACAAAAAAGCTCTCCGGCATGTGGCCGACATAGAGCTCGGCCGTCTCTGCCGCGGCAATGAGGAGGCTGCCGTCCGGGTTCCGATGGCGTCGTTCGAGGATGGTCCTTACCTCTTGGCCGAGGCGAATCCCTGTCACGAGGACAACGTCGGCCCCTGCCTTCATCACCCGAGCGATCTCGGTCATGGAGCCGTCGCTCAGGAGGACGTCGGCGCCGAGCGGCAGAACGCAGCCGCCGACGAGGCGAGCCGCTCTCAGTGAAGAATAGTGGGCCGTGGACATCAGAAGGAACTTGCAGGTGCGCCTGTAGTAGGGACCAAGATCGTTGCCATAGTGCGCATCCATCCTCGTGCCGTAGTTCACGAGCTCGTCCGTGTAGTTCATGAAGTGGACTGTCGCGTAGCGGGAAACTGCCTGAAATGTCGGAGCCTGTTTCAGGAATTCCTCGACGTCGGGGGGGCAGAACACCACGAAATGAGTGGGATGCTCCTTCGCAAGCGAAGGCAAATTGTTCGGGGACAACAGGGAGGCGCAGTACAATTCAATGAAATCGCGGGCGAAGGCCGCTCCCCAAACCGGGCAGACGACAAGGTAGGGAACAGAATCGCCGGCAGGGTTGCCGATCGCCTCAGCGAGCGATTGCGCCCACCCTTCGAATCGGTCGGCGAGTTCGAAGTAGAATCTCGTGAACTCGTCTCCTGGATCCAGCCGCCTGAGGCTCTCGAAAAATGCCCTCGTGTCTTCAGGTGTACCGTGTCGCAGCAGCGTGATTCCCGCTTCGTGGCGGAGGCGAGGATGGGCAGGGAATTCGTGGAAGGCCCGTCGGTAGACTGTGAGCGAATCCTGATGACGATTGACACGATCGTACAAAACCCCGAGTTGGATCGCGGTCTCCGGGCTTCGATGGAGAGCCCAAGCCTGCTCCGCCTTGACGATCGCGTCGCGAACCTGGTGCGGGTCACCAGCCCAGATTGTGGCGGAATCCTGGAGCAAGTCCTCTGCCAGACGCCGAATTTTGTCAGGGTCAACGCGTGGTTCGGCGCCTGCGGGCGAGCGGGGAGAGTGAACAAGGCGTCTGAGGCGCCGAAAGGCATTCATCAGCATTAGTGCGTTCAAGCGAGCCGGAGGCGGGCATTCCCTCCTCGGAAGCTTCTACCCTGAGTAAGGTGATCGTGCTCGACAAAAGTTCGATGGGTGATCAGGCGCGGGACCGAAACTCTGGTAGAGGCAGGCGTGGGGGAGGCGAACCTTCAGCCAGAGGGTACCTCAGGCGTTGTGTGGGCTATGACTTGACGATGTTGCCTCGCTACGCTAGCGGGAACGGAAAGTGAATGAACGTCGAATGGCAAGCGGTGAGAAGTGGGCTGCCGGGCTTGGCATCTTCGAGACGCTCGGCGCAACGGCGCTGAGTTAACGGCGGCCGTCACCCAGGAGCACGTGTGTGAGCAGTTCTCAAATGTTGTTGAAGCTTTCTGGCAGGCTCTGGGGCGCTTTGAGCCCAAGCGATCGACGCATTGGTCTTGATCGACCAAGCGAGGGAGGCAAGGTTACATCTGAGCAACTCTATTTGCGTGCGCGGGCGCTGAGTCGCATCGGAGATAAAGCGCTCATCATCGATATTCTCAAACAAGCCCATTCCCTTGATCCGCAATTCTCTGATGCGCTTGAGGCGCAGGGCGAGGCACTGGATCTGAGCGGGGATTCGCACGCTGCCGTCGGCAGGTATGAGCTTGCGCGTAGCATTCGTAGAACCGCTCGCCGGGGCACACCTGACAGGCACTATGTCTGGCGTCAATTGAGGCCTTCGACCGCGGAAGTCTTGGCATATGGGTCGGTGATCAAGTCATTGCGAAAGCACGCTCTCCCTTATCTCGCGCGTGGCAACGCTTACTTGGTGGGGGGGCGGCCGCAGGAGGCGATTGCGGACTATGACCGGGCATTCGGACTGTTGGGGCCTTCCCCCGAGGTTTTGGCGCTAAAGGGCGAAGCACTTGTCGGGATGGGGCGCTACGACGAGGCGGCTGAGTTGTTCGACACCGTTCTCGCCGCAAGACCTTCCGACTTCGATGCGCTTAACTCGCGTGGCATAGCGAGGATGGCACTGGGCCGAGTCATCGACGCCAATGACGACTGGAAGCGCCAGAGGGAGATCATGAAGGGCAGGCCTGCGGCGAATGCCTATTCTGCCCTCCGGATGGCGGACTACGAGGCAACACTTGCGTGCCTAGAGCAAGTCCCCCACCGCGACAAGAAGGATCCCTATTGGAGCCTGTACGTTCTGTCGATGTCGTTGCGTCTTCGTCGAGGCCAGCCCGAGGTTTCGGCGCGCGCTGACGATGGCTGGCCTGGGCTGCTGGTGGCCTATCTCCAAGGCAACGCAACGGCGGATGAGGTGCTTGCCCTGGCGGATACACCTTCGCGGCAGGGTGAGGCGCAGTTCCAATTTGGCGTACTGGCTTCTGTACGGGATCCCGCTGTCGCCCGGCGTTGCTGGCAATGCGTGGTCGATGTGTGCCCGCCGACGCTTGTCGAGTATGCTGCTGCACGAAACGAACTGGCGCGGCTTGGCAGCTGACAGCGCCGGGAGGAATCCATGTTTTCTGTCATTCTGTACGGCCGCAACGACACGCACGGCTACAACCTGCACAAGCGCGCAGCGATCAGCTTCAACGCCATCGCCGAGGTGATGTCGGATCCCGACGACGAGATTCTTTTCGTCGACTACAACACACCCGACGATCATCCGACGTTTCCGGAAGCGATCCACGACACGCTGACCGATAAGGCCAAGAAGGTGATGCGCGTATTGCGGATTCGTCCCGAGCAGCACGCCCACCTGAAGTCGAAGACACATCTCGTCGCTCTGGAGTGCCAGTCGCGCAACGTCGCCCTGAGACGGTCCAATCCGAACAACCGGTGGGTCCTGTACACAAACACAGATATGCTACTGGTTCCCCGAACCGAGGGTGAGTCGTTGAGTGATATTCTCAGGGACGTTCCGGATGGTTTCTATCAGATTCCCCGCTTCGAACTTCCGGAGATGCTCTGGGAAGCGGCATTCGATCGACGCGATGCCCCGGGTAACCTGGCAAAACTCAGGGATTGGGCGGTGCGCTACCGTCTCAACCAGGTAGTACATAACTTCATGCCGATGAAGTATGACGCGCTCGGCGACTTCCAGGCAGCGCTTCGGGAGGACATGTTTGCCATCCACGGCTTCGATGAATCTATGCTTTTGGGATGGCATTGTGATTCCAATCTGGCCGCGCGGCTGGCTCTCTACCGCGGTCGTGTCGACACCCTGATCGACAAGGTGTTCGGCTATCATTGCGATCACACCCGGGTCGCCGCGGCGAACAACAAGGGGCGTCAAACCCGGATGAACGATCAGGACAAGTACATCTGGAATGTGTCGACACCTTATGTGCCGGCACAGGCCGACACCTGGGGGTGGCCGAACGTGGTAATCGAGGAAGTTCGGCTCGACCGCGATACGTCCTATGAGCGCTTCACCGCAGGACTCGACGCCGCCATGCAACCGGCAGAGGTACCCTACAGCTCGACCAGCTTGGAATGGCACCTCTATGACGATCTGACTTACGATATCCAGCATACCCTGCCGTTCGTTTGTGATCAGATGCTCACGTTTCCCCGGTCCACTACCGTAATGGTGGTGGCCGCTCGAATGGAGTTCGTTGAGAGGTTCGCGGCAGCCTGGAAGGCGATGGGCTTTACCGGTCCAGTGCTGGTGCCGGACGATTGCGAATTGCCGTCGGAGGGGACGCTTGGCGTCGTCCGCGGTAACGTGACTGAGTTGCTGGCTCGAGCAGAGTTATTCGTGTTCGAGTTTGGCCTGAAGACCCAGAAACCGGAGGAGCCAGTTAGAATCGGCCGTCCGACAGGTTCCAGGGACAAGGCGGCGTTGAATGTTGTGGCGCGAATTTTTCGGCGGGCCGCTTCCACGGAAGCGGAGACACGCCCACAAGGTCGTAGAACGCCTCGTCGTTTCGTCGGGGTGAACGTAATCTACAATAAATACTGGCCGACCTTCACGGATTACATATCGGCAAACATCAATCCGTTCTGCAGCCAGGTACTCGCGGGACCGCCGCGCGTCGACCCCAGCCTTCGAGGCAAGGTGCTTCGCTTCCGCGGGCGCCACGCGATCTAGATCACGTGATCCGGATTTCGGAAGGCGCTCAACGCAGCCTTCAGTCGCCTGCTGGCGGTGCGAGGCGGAATCTCACTCGGCGGAGGGTAGAAGGAGGGAGCCCCTGCCTCGAAGGCGGCAATGTAGTCGGCATACGGCAAAGCGGTTGGGTTTCTCCCCTGGGCCTGTCCTGCCAGCAATTCGAGTCCGGTATCCACATCGAATACCGCGGCGAGCTTTTCGCGATACTGCTGGAGCAGTTCGGCCGCGGAATCAGGTTGACTCCAGGCCGAGAAGATTGCCGCCAGCTTGGCCATCTTCTCCGGACGCATCGCCCGCCCATAGTGCTGCCAGTCGGCACCACCCGGGTCGCGGGCATAATAGGCCTCCCCTTGAACCGGCCGGCCTGAAACCGTCTGGGCGGGTGCTGTGATCGCGAAGGGAGCAGGCAGATGGGCGCTGGAGTACGTTCGGACATCCAGCCCGAAGAGCTCGAAGCCCCTGTCCCTCATGAACCTGTCGGTGTTGTGGAACACGTGTTCCCCGACGCCCGTCCCACCACACAGGTTCACTTCCAGGCGGGCGGCCAGAAGGTCCAGGGAATCGAGATTGCCGTCGAACGAATGCAGTACCCTGAAATCCGGGCCATCGATGTCGATCTTCAGAAGATCGACATCCGACCATCCGAGTTCGGCGAGCGCTTTCGGCACGATAACCGGGCTTTCTGGATCTCCCAATCGAGTAAGGTTCCAGGCATTGTGATGGAGCTTCTCGTTTAGGCTGGCCGTTGCCAGACGTTCCTTCTGAAGCTGGAAAGTGCGCGCTGCGCTGGTGCGCCCGAACGGATTGCGGGTAAGGAAGGGTTTGCCGGCCGTGAGTTTCGCGAACGGGTGATCGGGCTCCAGGCCTGTGAACCCGCCGATGTACTTGACGTCCGGATGGGATTCCTGGGCTGTCAGCCTTTCGCATTCGTCGATGCTCGCGTCGAAGGCCAGTGCGCGAAACCGTTCGCCGAAAACCCTCCAGGTCGGGTCGATGCCGCCCGAACATCCAACGTCGATCAGCGTGAAACGTTCGCTACGCAGGCTGCCGGCGACGAAGGCGGCAAATGCAGTGCTCATGTCGTCGTAGATATTCGACCGGCCCTACCCCGTCAAACTTGGGCGATGCTACTTGAAAGCGCTCACCACGTTCGAGAACAGTCGGCGCAGCGTCTGCTTCTCAAGGGCGGCTTCCGGATCGAACATCTGCAGCGGGGGTATACTCCCGTCTCCCAGGGCCGCCCACGCCTCGCTCACAACACAGGCGCCTGCCGGCAGTTCGATGGTGGACTTCGTGATCGCGGAAGAGAATACGGCGAAGTAGATGCTCCGGGGCGTTCCGTCGAGACGATCGAGGTGGCGGACGAGCTTCTCGCCATCCACGGTCATGGTGACCTCGAGCCCGGCACAGCCGGCGGGAACGATCGTGACGCGCCGAAGAGCCTCCGTTCGACCTGGCATGGCGACGTCGAGCGCGGCGGGGGAAGGGTACCAAGTGGCGGATTCGAGTGCGGCTTTCAGGTCGATCAATGCCATCCGTTGCACCGCATGGGCGCCGACGAGCAGCAGAGACACCAGGCCGGCCGCGGCCGCCCCCATCGACAGTGCTTTGGCCATCTGTAGTCGCGAAGGCTTAAGGATCCACTGCCAGAGGGCCAGGATGATGGTGGCATAGACGACGACGGCCAAAGCCCGATCCAGGACGATCAGGTGGAGACTATGCCGCATCGAGAACTGGATGCTACCGGCACCGGCAAGGCTGACGACCGCAAACGCGATGAAGGTCGCAAGGCGCCACCTGCCTAATGCGATGAGCAAAAGGAGCAAGAGGAACCACGTCCCGATCCGGTCGATAGGCCAATAGCCGTGCGAAGTTGCGGACAGACCGGTGAATACCCTGACGATGGCGTCGCCGGCGGAGAGTTTCGCGTACTTGGTTATCAGGTCGAAGCCAGTCGACGAATAGCGAGGATCGAGGGTGGCAAAGTATTCGACCTTCTCCAGGGAATTCGCGTCGACCGCAGCCCATGCCAGCATATCGCTGTACACGGCGAGGAAAGAGACGCCGGGCACTTCGGTTCGCGCTTCTTTCCAGAAAGGGTCCGCGAAGCCCTGTACGATGAAGTGCGGGTAGCCCTGCAATTGCGCCACCTGCGTGGTCTTCAGCCCCTGCATGGCAAAGGTGAGGATAGCGAAGCTGGCCGCAATCACGGCGAGTTCGCCACTGAGCCGAAACGCGTCTCGACCGCTGCCCATGGATGAGGTGAGAACGGAGGCTGCAACGATCGTCGGCAACAGGACGAGGGCGTCCTGACGGAAGCCCATGCCGAGAACGATGATGGCCGTGGACAAGGACAGGATAGCGAGACGCTGGTGCGAAGTGACGCCGCGCCTGAACAGCAGGCCCAGGACGGCGAAGGCCAGAAGAATGAAGGGAACTTTCGAGAAATCCCGAAGGTAGTAGAAGTTCTGCTTGAGAAAGGCGAAGGGCACGCAAGCAGGAAATAGAAGCAGGGCTACATACCAGGGAATACCGAAGGCTCTTGGAACGAGGTATAGCGCGACGAGTGTTAGAGCGCCGAGACTGCCGGCTAGTGGCCATAGATTGGCCCACTCAAACCCCAGCCATCTCCATGTGTATCCCATCAACGTCGAGAAGATGGGATGGGTATCGTGCCAGCCATTGTAGTAGGTGCCGACTGCCCGCGGACTCTTGTCGATCTCGCGACAGCTGACCTTTTCGAGATCGAGGCGTTCGCTCACTTCCGGGATCAAAGTATTGCTGTTTCTGACGTCCGGGTCCTTCAGGCAGTAGATGTTGACGGCCGAATGAAAGTATTTCTGATAAAAGGCGAACCTGCCCTCTTCACTGACGTAGAGGTTGCCGTAGTAGGCAAGGCTGGCGACGAAGATGCCGACGACGATCAGGACATCGACAGCGAACGAAGGGGCTTTGGATTGTCGAGCGAAAGAAAAGGTCATTTGCCGGTGGGCCGTTCCCGCTTTTCGAGACGGAAGTACTTGCCTGTGCCTGGGTCGCTGAACAGCAACGTGGCGGCGAAGGAGTCATGCAGCATGAGGTAGAGCGCGCTCGCCTTTGCCGGGTCCGCCACGGTCGACATGGATGCGAGGAATTCAGGCTCCGTCCGCTCCCAGATATTGTTTGTGACGATCCCGTAACCGAGGTCGAGGGCGCGCGAGATTTGCGCTTCCATCCGCCGTGCCGACTCCTCGGGTGTATCGCCCGGGTAATGAATGAAGCCGTTGACCAGGGTCAGCAACTTGGCCTTCGGAGTATCGGTCGGAGCCGAGCCCAGTCTCGGGAAGTAGGTCCAGTCGCCGTTCCACTCATAGAACATCTCGGAAACGAGCTGATCGAAGCCATGGAAGAGAAATACTGTGGTCGCGGGGTTCGCCCTTGCCTCGATTTGTTTCAGGACATGCCGCCAGGGCGCCTCGGCGCCGCGAAGAGGCAGGATCCGGTAGACATTGTAGGACAGCAGCGACACGCCGAATAGGATGGCGATGGTCATCGCCAGACCGCGCCACCTTTTACCGATCTCCACGAGAGCAAGCGCCCAGCCGATGGTCAGCCACGGCATGACGTTGAGCTGCATCTGCGGGTCCTGCGGCTGCGAGTAGAGGTTCATCGCCTCGCCGGCAATAAAGGTCGTCCCGAAGATGACCGCGGTGAAGCGAATGGCCGGAGATTCGCGGAGTCGCAGGATCACGACCAGCGAGACCAGGGCGACCGTTCCGATGATGATCGTCGAGACGTACATCTCCGGAAGGAGGGGGCCCAGGAATGCCAGGTTCCCCAGGTTGCCTCCGCCCACCAGATACTCGGCGACGCCGACCCAGAGATAGGTCAGTTTGGTGGCGGAGTATCCAGCCCAGCCGGTGTAGACGCCCTTGCCGGTCCAGAGCAGGTCTGCGACCGGCCCGACGTTTCCTTCATGTGGTCCCCAAAGGAGGATCGCCACCTGCGCCATGCCGACCGTGACTGCGAGGAAGAGCGCGATTCTTCCTGCTCGCTGCCACGCCGTTCCGGGCGTAAGGGCCAGCGCGATCAGCAGGCCCGGGAGGGTCGGGAACATCAGGCGCCATTCGAGCAGCCACGCGAAGGTGAACAGGGCCGAGATTGTCGCAACGCGGTTCCAGTTGGCGTCGGGGAGCCAGGCCACCGAAAGCGCCATCGCGCCGAGCAGTGCCGTGTAGGCGGGCAGGATGTCTTCGTTGCTGATCGCGAGGTTGAAGAAGAAGCCCCCGGCCAGATGGAACAGCGCCGCTGCCCAGGCAACCGTGCGCTCGCCCGTGATGTGCAGCACGAGGCGATAGATGATGCAGAGGCTGATCGCGGCGAAAAAGGCGTTGATGATGCTGAGCTGATGCCGCGGATCCCCCGGCATGACACCCAGCAGATCTAGCAGCCTGCACAGGACCGCCATCAGCGGATAGTAGAGGTAGTTGGATGGATCGAGGCGAGCCGTCGCGGGGTCCGCCATCCAGGACCGGACGGTCAGGGCCTTGAACACGCCGTTGCTGGTGATCGTCTGGGTATTGTCGAACCACAGGATAAACAACACGAGCGCCGCTCCGGACATCGCCAGGATGGCGGCGCTGTCGATGCGTGCACTCGAACTGTTCTTGACGCCACTTGTACTTGTTCTGAGGATCGGCCCCCCTCCGGCCTCCCGAACTTGACCGGGGCCCTATCTGCCACACGGGGGGACGTCGTGCCAAGCAGGTGCTGAGCAGGTACCGGGCCAGGACGGTACCTGGCGCCGGCTAGCTAGTTGCCGCTAGGCGCTCCCCGCGCTTTCATGATGAAGCCGGAGGCTCGAAAGATGGCAGTCTGATGTATGCTTTCCGTGACTTCCGGGGCGCGAGAGACATTCACGATCTGGTCGAGCTTCTCTGATTCTGTCTTGCAACTCAGGGCGACCGCGGTGGCGGCAACAGAGACATCTTCAGCGGTCGGGGCTAGTGCTGAAGCATTGCGCTTCAGGCATTCGTCTCGAAGCTTGAACTGGGCATCCGACCTTCGGACTCGCTGAGGATCCGAATGATGAGAATTCCACGAACAACTGCACGTCAGTAGAACCAGCGAAATGCTCGTTAGGCCTCGACGGAGACTGAACCAAGGGGAGAGATGGCTGAAAGCGATCATGGTTACATCAATGGTGGCGACGGGATCGACGGCCGCAATCCCACCCCAATGGGGCGAATGCAGTCGAGCACTCTCTATTACTCGATTGGGCGTTGGACTAAAGCTTCTATCGCGAGGGCCGAACAGCGGATAGTTGCTGGGCCGCCAGTTCGGGTTCGACTGCACTGCCAGCAGCCCCGCGCGTCGCTCGGGCCAGCCATGCGCGGTGCCGGGTTGCAGCTTCAGCAGGATTATGGTAGGAAATGTATTAATGTTGGCCGACTTGCACCCTTCGGGGGCAAGGCCCGCCCGGTGTCTCTCGGAGGGGCTAGGAATCGGTCCGGCGGCGCCTGGGGTCTCCACCCCGGGAAGGAAAGAGCAGGGCGCTCCACGAGCGCCATCAGAATGAGCCGCCGAGGCAGGAGGGGGTTGGCCTCCGCCTGATCAACAGCAAACCAGGGATGTCCCGCACGCTTGGCCATAAGCGGCGGGGGGCCCGCAATCTCAGGACGTGAGGGACCATACCCACGCCATTACAAACCCGAGGCCCGTCTGCCGTTCGCCAGAGAGCACTGGGGAGTCGTCGCGAGGTCCGCTGTCGCCGGAAGGCCGCACCGGGATCGTGACCCATGACTTCCTACCCTAGGACGGCAGGCCCGGGTCGTGGCCACGAGATACAAGGTCCCCGAGCACCTGCAAGATGATGAATCCTGCCGCCCGGCCGGCAAGAGGATCCTGTAGGGGACCCAAGAAGCAGAGACCAAAGCGCCCGCGTTGCAGGGGTGCGGAGGTCGGAAGGCGGCAAGCCCAACCGCGCTGGCGGCACTAGCACCGGACGACCCCTGCAGCACTGGCCTCACAGTCCCGAGGCGCCTCCCGTGGAGCAGGGGGAGGC
>CAYRBQ010000016.1:0-19454 GCA_964422305.1 uncultured Reyranella sp.
GCTGACGAACAGGTGTCCGAGGTTGCGCGACCACAACTCCTCCAGGAAGGCGATGGAGAGCGAGAGGTTGCCGCGCACCACGACTTCCCACAGCAGGAGGCCCGCCAACAGCACGCCGAAGGCCTGGCCGACGAACGAGGTCTGGTTGGCCAGGAACTGTGTCAGGAATCCCCACATCACCATCTGGACGGCCGGCCAGTAGACCGTGTCGATGATGCGCATCAACGAGCCGCTCCACAGATGGATGTGGCGCATGATCAGCGCCGATATGCGCTGCAGCGAGCCGCTCATGGCGCCGTTCCCGCCTTCTTGAGGGTATCGAGTCCGCGACCGCGGCCGCGCGCCATGTCGAGGAACACCTCCTCCATGTCCTCGCGGCCGAACCGCTCGATCAGCTCGCGCGGGCTGCCGCGTTCGAAAACCTTGCCCTTCTGCAGCAGGATCACGTCGTCGCACAGCCGCTCGACCTCGCCCATGTTGTGCGAGGCGAGCAGGATCGTGGCGTGCGTCTCGTGCTGGTAGGTTTCGAGATAGCCGCGCACCCAGTCGGCCGTGTCGGGATCGAGCGAGGCCGTAGGCTCGTCGAGCAGCAGCACATCGGGCTTGTTGATCAGCGCCTTGGCGAGCGCCACGCGCGTCTTCTGGCCGGCCGACAGCTTGCCCGCCTGGCGGTCGAGGAACGGCGCCACCTGCATCAGCTCGGCGATCTCCTCGATGCGACGGCGCAGGTCCTTCACGCCGTAGAGCCCTCCGTAGAACTGAAGGTTCTGGCGCACCGTCAGCCGATGCGGCAGGTCGACATAGGGCGAGGAGAAGTTCATGCGCGGCAGCGCCGCAAAACGGCGCTTCAGCATGTCGATGCCCAGGATCTCGATGCGGCCCGCCGTCGGCTCGAGCAGGCCGAGCAGCATGGCAATGGTCGTGGTCTTGCCGGCGCCGTTGCCGCCCAGCAGGCCGACCACGCTGCCGCGGCCGGCCGTGAAGCTCAGCTCGTCGACCGCGACGATGTCGCCATACACCTTGCGCAGGCTATGGATCTGGATGGACGGGGACTGGTCCATGCCGCCATCACAGTGCCTTGACCGCGGCTTCGATGCGGTCGAGGCCCTTGCTGAGCCGCTCGGCGCTCGAGGCGAAGCACAGCCGAACGTTGCCCTGCCCGCCCGGCCCGAATGCCTCGCCCGGCGCGAGGCCGACCTTGTACTGCTTCGCCAGTGTCTTGCAGAACGAGAGTGTGTCCGAAACGCCATCGACCGAGAAGAAGGCGTAGAAGGCCGCGTCCGGCCGCGCGATCTTCACCCGCGGCATGGCCGAGAGCCGCTGGAAGACCAGCTCGCCGCCGGCGCGGCAGCGCTCGACCATTTCGGTCACGAAGCCGTCGCCCTTCTCGACCGCCGCCACGGCGCCCTTCTGCAGGAAGGCCGGCGCGCCCGAGGTGTTGATCTGCACCAGCTTGGCGAACTGGTCGCCCAGCGCCGCCGGATGCGTCAGCCAGCCCAGCCGCCAGCCGGTCATCGCCCACGGCTTGGAGAAGCTGTTGAGCACGATCACCGGATCCTCCGGCCCCGCCAGCTCGAGGAACGAAGGCGCGACCTGCCGACCGTCGGGACGCTTGCTGTAGATCAGGCGCGCATAGACCTCGTCGGCCATGATCCAGACGCCGCGCTTGCGGGCGAACTCGAGGAGCGCCGCCTGCTCCTCCGAGGTCATGGTCCAACCCGTCGGATTGCCCGGCGAATTCACGAAGATCGCGCGCGTGCGGCTGTCGACGGCGTCGAACACCTTCTGGAGGTCGAGTTTCCAGCCGCCGGCCGGCGTGCGGTCGAGCGCCACGTACTTCGGCACACCCCCCACCAGCTTCGTGGCCGAAGTGATGTTCGGCCAGATCGGCGAGACGATCACGATATTGTCGCCGGGATCGAGCAGGAGCTGGCAGGTCAGCAGGATCGCCTGCATGCCGCCGGTCGTCACCGAGATGCGGTCGGCCGGGCACTTCGCCAGGTAGAGCCGCTCGGTATAGGCCGAGAGCGCCGCGCGAAGCTCGGGGATGCCACGCTGCCACGTATAAAATGTGTCGCCGGCCTGCAGCCCCCTGGCCGCGGCGTCGCGCACGAAGTCGGGGGTCACGAGATCGCTCTCGCCGAACCACAGGGGCACCACCTCAGGGTCGCCGAACACGGACATCGCCACTTCGGCGATGGGGGTTTCCGGCAGCCCGGCCGTGGCGCCGCTCAGCGACGCGGGCGTACCCGGCGCGACAAATCTGGTCTGATCTTGCATCATGGGGACGTAGCGCATCGTCCGGAATTGCGCCAGCCGCCCGCCTGCCCGACAATTGTTGGCGGCGAGGCCAAGCCTGACTAATCGCCTCGGAGACCGGTCATGAGGAACATCGTCTGTCTGCTTTCGATCGCAACGCTCGCGGCCTGCGTGCACGGCGACAACCTCGAGCGGTTGCAGGCCGGCATGACGCGCGAGCAGGTGTCATCTCTGATGGGTCCGCCCGACGCCTCGACCCATTCGCCCGGCAAGGATTGCGCCTACTACACCGTGCTCAAGGACTTCTGGAGCCGCACGCCGTGGACGATGACCAACCGCTACTATGTCTGCTTCACCGACGGCCGCGTCGACACGTTCGGCCGTGCCGACGTGCCGGACCAAGCTCAGATGACAGGACCATAATCGCGCGTTACGGTGTGCCCGGGGAGCAAGAATGCATTCACACGACACTGATGGCCAGATCGCGCAATGGCTCGCGGATCGGCAGCCGAGCACCTATGCCGACGGCCGGCGTTGCGACGAGATCCAGTATCTGCAGTGCAAGCTGATCCTGAAGCCGGATCGCTTCACGTCGGCCCATGTCTTCAAGGAATTCGCGAGCCTGGTGCAGCGCGCCGCCGAGACGACCGGCGTCGGCTTCCAGCACACGCCGAAGTTCCAGCAGCGGCCCGAGGTCCGCGAGGTCCTGTTCCTCGATACCGGCGATTACCATCTCTACAACAACAGCTTCATCTGCCGGCGCCGCATCGCCTTCCAGGACGGCTTCGCCATCGGCGATCCCGAGATCGTCTTCAAGTACCGCAGCGACGACATGGCGAAGGCGCAGGCGCTCGACGTGCGGCCGCGCATCGACGGCAAGTTCAAGATCAAGTTCAAGCTCGAGGTGATGCCGCTCAAGGAGAGGATCGGCGGGATGCGGCGGCTGCTCTCGCACAACGTCGAGTTCGGGCTGAGCCAGGCGCCGCAGGCGGCGCGCATCGTCATGTCCTCGCTCGGCCACATGTCGCTGCCCGAGCTGGCGCAGATCTTCCCGGTCCTGTCGTCGATCTCGTGCGACGGGCCGGACGACGTCTCGCTGGTCAACCAGACGATCGTCGAGGAGCTGCTCCAGGACATCTGCGAGCTCGACTTCGGCCATCATACGCGGGCGACCGCCAACCTCGGCCTGTGGCGCTCGCGCGGCGACCATCACGCCTTCGTCGGCGAATTCGCCTACCAGCTCCGCTTCACCGGACCCGACGACATCAGCCACAAGGCGCTCAATCACTGCGAGCGCTTCTTCCTCGAGCTGCAGCAGGTCGCCGGCGACTGGCTGGCGCTCACCACCACGAAGACCGGCGCGGTCTACCGGCTGAAGGGCAATCCGCCGCAAGCGCACGAATGAGCGAGCCCGAGACTCCTCCCCCGCCACCGTCGCTCGGCAGGCTCTTCTGGGTCTTCTTCGTGATGGGCGCCACCAGCCTCGGCGGCGGTGTCGTGGGATACCTGCGCACCGGCCTCGTGGTGCGCCAGCGCTGGCTCGACGATCTGAGCTTCGTCGAGCTGCTGTCGATCAGCCAGACCCTGCCCGGCCTCAACGCCACCAACATGTCGATCCTGGTGGGCGATCGCCTGCGCGGCGGCATGGGCGCGCTGGTGGCGACGCTCGGCATGTGCCTGCCCGGCGCGACGCTGATGACCGCGGCGGCCTTCGCCTACGGCATCGGTGGCGACGACCCGTGGTCGAAGGCCTTCCTGCACGGCATCGCGGCCGGAGCGCTCGGCCTCATCGTCGTGGTGGGCGTCCAGCTCGGCTCCAAGGTGCTGAAGGAATTCGCCGATTACGTCTTCGTGGCGGCCACCGCGGTGGCGGTCGCGTTCCTCAAGGTGCCCGTGCCCTACGCCCTGCTGGCCGCCGGCGCGATCGCGATCTGGTGGCACCGGCCGCGCGACAAGGGTGATCCAAAGTGAAGAACCTTTGGGACCTCGCGGCAGTCTTCTCCTACCTGTCGCTGCTGACTGTGGGCGGCGGCATGGCCGCCTTTCCGGAGCTCAAGGAACTCACGGTCAACACCTACCACTGGGTGACCTTCCCCGAGCTGCTGCATTTCTACAGCCTGGGTCAGCTCGCGCCGGGTCCGAACATGATGATGGTGGCGTCGATCGGCGCCGTCGTGGGACACATCCCGGGCGCCTTGGTCGCGCTGGTCGCGTTCTTCCTGCCGACCGGCATCCTCACCTTCTTCGTCGGCCGCCTGTGGACCCACCTCGCGACGTGGCGCTGGCGGCCCGCGATCCAGACCGGCCTCGGCTCGGTCGCCGTCGGCCTGGTGGCAGCCGGCGCCATCATCATGGGCAAGGGCGCCGTGACCGATGTCTTCTACGGCGCCATCGCGGTCGTCGTGTTCCTGCTGCTGTGGCGCACCAAGATCAACCCCGCCTATCCGATCGTGGTCTCCGGCCTGGTGGGCATGGCGATGCACTGGCTGAACATCAACTGAGCTTCGCCCCGAGCCGCGGCTCCGTCCCGGCCATCAGGCGCCGGATGTTGGCGCGGTGGAGCACGATCACATAGAGCCCGCCCGCGATCACCAGCAGCCGGTAGGCCAGCGGCTCCTCCAAGGTGCAGATCAGGGCGATCGCGGCAAGTGCCGCCACCATCGAGCTCAGCGACACGATCCGGGAGATGGCCAGCACGGCGCCGAAGGCCACAGCAGCACCCAGCCCAACCGGCCACGACATCGCCAGCAGCACGCCGAGCCCGGTCGCCGCCGACTTGCCGCCGGTGAAGCCGAGCCAGACCGATCGGCTGTGTCCCAGCAGCACCGCCAGGCCGGCGAGGCAGACGGCCCATGGCATCCAGTCCGGCATGTTCAACGACGCATTGAGCCAGCGGACGAAGACCACGGCCGCGACGCCCTTCAGCACGTCGACCAGCAGCACAGCCAGGGCCGGTGCCTTGCCCAGCGTCCGGAGCACGTTCGTCGCGCCGGTCGATCTGGAGCCGTGCTCGCGGATGTCGATGCCCTTGAGCAATCGTCCCGCGAGATAGCCCGTCGGCAGGGAGCCCAGAAGATAGGCCGCCGCCACGGCGGCCGCGTTCGCTGTCCAGAAGATCACGAAGCCGCCTTCGCTCAGAGGTCGCGCGGGTTGCCCGTCAGCAGCGTCGCACGGAAGCCCTTGCCCGAGGCATCGGTAAGCGTGACCGTGCGGCCCGACGTCACCACCCCGTAGCATGCGCGGTCGTCGTCGCCGATCTTGAGGCAGACCTTGTCGCCTTCGGTCTTCCAGCGACCCGGCTCGATCTCGCCGTCATGCAGGCGCGAGGCCGTGCCGTCCTTGCGGATCAGCAGGTGATAGGTCTTGCCGTCGAGGCGCCCGGTGAGCGTGTTGCCGACCACGCCGTTCCATGCCTCCTCGCCGGTGAGCCGCGGCGTGCGCGCCGGTCGCTTGCCGTCGTTGTCGGCATCGGTCGACGTCGCGGGCGGCCGCGTCGTGCGGCGCGACGCCGGTCCGGTGGGCGCCCCGCCCGCCGATGCGCCCTCGCGGGTGCCGGCATAGCTCGCCGAGACGCCAAACACGTCGGTGAGCGCATTCGGCATGGCGATGCGCGCGAGATCGGCGATGCCGGCGGTCGCGGCGGGCTTCACCGTGATGGTGAGCGGCCCCTTGGGCGCCCTCCAGTCGGCGATGAACGAAACCAGCGCGTCGAGCACCTTCTGAGTCGCCGCTCCCTGTCCCGCCGCGAATCCCTTGAGCGCCTGGGTCGCCAGACCCACCCACGCCTCGGGCGTCGTCTTCTCCTCCCTGGCCAGCGCCGGCAGAAGCTTCGCGAGGAAGCCGCCGGTGTCCTCGAAGGCGATCGAGCCGGAGCGCAGGCGCGCCTTCTCTTGCGCGCCGTCGAGATCGTTGTCCTTGTCGTCGACGCCCTCGATCACGCCCGACAGGTCGAGCCGCGCCTGGCCGCGCAGCGCCACTTCGAACTTGTTGACCGTCAGAGTCCTGGCCGCGGTGTCGATGCGGTAGTCCACCGCCATATCGGCCGGTACACGCGGCAGGCCGTAGGGTTCGAGACTGTGAAAGGCGGCATCGTCACCCGAGATGCCCTCGAGCTTCATCTTCAGGAAGCGCGGCGCGAGTTCCGGCTCGCCCTTCTTCGGCTTCCTCCAGCGCTCGATGTCGGTCTCCTCGACCGTCACCTTGTCGATCCTGATGGTCGCTTCCTTGTCGCCGGTCTTCGAATCGGCCGGCGTCACCGCAACCACGTCGGTCAGCACGAATCCCTTGTCGCCCAGCGGCCGCGCCGAGCCGTAGGTGAACTTCTTCAGCTCCATCTGGGGTTTGACGTCGCGCTCGAACACTTGCAGCGCGTTCTGGGCCGCCGCCGGCCCGGCGGCGACGGCGACGGCTGCCAGCAGAGCCGCGAGCCAGGTGACGATACGTGTCATGGAAAAGCCCCCGCTTCGACGAGCGGAGGCTATCAGAGCGCTACTTCAGTGTCGCCGTCTCGCCCGCCAGCTCGCCGTTCTCGCAGCTCGCCCGCGACACGCCGATCGCCACGACCTTGCCGCCGGCCGCAAGGCATCCCTTGTGCCAGGTGCCGGTGAGCGTGGTGCCGGCCAGAGTCACGGTGCCGGGGCCGTGCGGCACATCATCGGCATAGGTGCCCTCGAAGTGGTCGGTCTCGTTCCAGACATAGCGGCCAGGGCCGTTGCGGCGGCCGTCGCGGTAAATGCCTTCGAAGCGGTCGATGGGCTTGCCATGCTCGGTCCACTGCACCACGCCGCGACCATCCTTGAGCACGCCCTTGCAGGTGCCGGTCCAGCTCGCGCTGTCCTCGGTGTCAGGATGCCAGTCCCACATGCGGCAGCCGACACCCGGCTCGAACAGCCAGTTGCCCTGCTCGCACGGCGCATCCCAGCTTATCTGCACCGGATCGGGTTCCTCCGGCGCGCAGTCGGCCCTGGGCGCCAGCGCCGTCTGCTGTCCCAGGACGGGCAGAACGGTCAACATCAACGCGGACGAAACAAGGACGGGAAGAATTCTCACAGGGCCCCCTCAACGGTCTCTCGACCGTGGAAATGGAACGCGGTACGGCAATGACGGTTGCTCCGGCGTGCGGCCAAATCGTGATGCCGCCGGGGACGAATTGCGGCGTTGCCAGAGGGTTTTGCACATGTCCGGGCGTCAGGCGGACGCGATCGCCACGGCGATCGCCGACATCTACGGAGAGAAGAACGAAGGCGGCATGTTGTGTTGCACATTGGAGACGGTGAATGCCGACGGTATCGACGTCTCCATCCAGGTCATGGCCGATTCGATAAATCTCACCCCCTATCCGCACGCCGAGGAGCCGCTGACCCGCCTGGAGCTGAGCGGCGCGCTGGACGAGTTGCAGGACCTGCAGCTCGATCTCGTGGATTGGGACGCCAACGCCTTCGCCACGGTCGGCACGGGCGGAAACCAGCCGGAGGAAATCGCGAAGCTGATCGACCAGGCCTTCCTGAAGGTGCTGGGCTGCCCGCCTTCCTATGCCCTGAAGGTTTCGACCGAGGACCTTTCCTGAGGTCCCGAGGGAACGACCGGCGCGTTCCCGCATTGACTCCTGGCAGATCAATGCCAGGAGCGTCCGATGAAATTCATCGTGCCGACGACCGCCGCGCTGATCGCCGCCACCTCGCTGGCGGTGGCGCAGACGCCGTCCTCGACCGACGGCAAGTCCTCGACACCGTCGGTGCCGCCTGCCGGCATGCCCGGCACGGCGCAGCAGGCCAGCTCGGCCAAGACCCAGATCGAGGCCAGCGGCTATTCCGACGTGAAGGACCTCAAGCGCCAGGATGACGGCTCGTGGCGGGCCAAGGCGCGCAAGAACGACGTCGAGGTTGCCGTCTCGGTCGACAGCACCGGCAACGTCACCCAGATCGACCAGTAATCCCACCGGCCGCCATGCTATGATCCGGCATGGCATTGCTGATCCTGGGTCTCGTCCTTTTCCTCGGCGCCCATACCTTCACCACGATGCGCGGCGCGCGGGCCGCCGTGGTCGGCCGGCTGGGGGAAGGCGGCTACAAGGGTCTCTACTCGCTGGTCTCGGGCGCCGGCCTCGTTCTGATCGTGATCGGCTTCGGCAGCTACCGCAGCGCGGGCTACATCCAGGTCTGGAACCCGCCGCGCGCGATCTTCCATCCCATCGCGCTCGTGCTGCTCTGGTTCGCCTTCGTGGCCCTGGTGGCCGCCTACGCGCCCGCCAGCCGCATCAAGGCGATCCTGCGCCATCCCATGCTGGCCGGAGTGAAGGCCTGGGCGCTCTCGCATCTGCTGGTCAACGGCGACCTGGGATCCATTCTGCTGTTCGGCGGGCTGCTGGCCTGGGCGGTCTGGAACCGGATCGCGCTCAAGCGCCGCGGCGATGCCGGGGCCACCCCTACGCCGTGGTCCAGGAACGACCTGCTGGTCGTGGCGATCGGAACGGTCGCCTATGTGCTCATGTTCTGGCTGCACGACACCCTGATCGGCGTAACCGCCGCCTGATCGACATGAAGTGGCCCTATTGCAGGAGCCGTGCTACATTATTGCGGCAACTGCCTCGGATTTCGGGCGCCTTCAGTTCGTGCTGCCGACCTATCGCCTCGACAAGCTGGACTCCGACGACGACGTATCGGTGGTGATCGATCATTGGTCGTACTTCTGGGCGGCCCTCGGCGGGCCGTTCTACCTCATGACCAAGGGCTTCTATCGGCTGGCAGCGTTGATGGCGGCGATCACACTGACGCTCGCCGCCCTGGCCTTCTTCGGGTTGCTTGTCTCAGTGCAGCTCTTCGGGGCCTCGATTGCGGGACTGGTCGCGATGCTCGCCTCCATCGCCGGCGCCCTCCTCCTGAACGGCATCGCCGCAGTGCAGCTCGCCTATCGCGGCTATCTGCGCTCCGGCTGGAAGATGGGCTACTAGCCTGTCTTAGTGATGCGGATGGTGGTGGCCGTGATGGTGGCCGCCGGCGAACCGGTCCATGTGAAGCGGCTGCTTGGCCAGCCCCGGGCAGAACGTGTTCACCACCTTCTCGAGCCTGTCGTAGAGCGCCTTCGCGGGCTTGCGGCCCTTGTCGAGCCGCTCCTTGGCCTTCTCCGCGTTCTTCTTCACCTGCGCGATGTCGATGTTCAGGAACTTGCGGTTCTCCAGCACCATGCGGCCCGCGATCATCACCGAATGCACGGCCGAGCCGTCCTCGGTGTGGACGATCTGGTTCACCGGGTCGTTGAACGGGATCCAGTTGATGTGGCCCAGGTCGAGGAACACGATGTCGGCCTTGTAGCCGGGCTCGAGCTTGCCGATCTTGTCGCCCAGCCCCAGCGCGCGGGCGCTGCCGGCGGTCGCGGCGTGCAGCACCTCCTCGGTGCGGATCCACTTGCGATTGTCGGGCCCCTGCACTTTCGAGACCATCGAGGCCATCCGGATGTTCTCGTACATGTTCTGGTTGTCCGAGCACGAGGCGCCGTCGGTGCCGATGCCGACATTGACCTTGGCGTCGAGCATGGCGCGCATGTCGGCGATGCCGTTGCCCAGCACCATGTTGGAGCCCGGGTTGTGCGAGACCGAGCTGCCCTTGTCGCCGAGCAGCTTCATGTCGTCGCCGTCGAGCCAAACGCCGTGGCCCACGGTGAACTTTTCCCCGACCAGGCCCAGCGAATCCATGTAGGCCGTGAGCGACGTCCCATAGAGCCGGTAGCCCGCCACGACCTGGACCTTCGATTCCGAGACGTGGCTGTGCAGGCCGGTGTCGTAGTCCTTGGAGAGCTTCAGGCACGCCAGCAGGAAGTCGCGGCTGCAATGATGCGGGATGGTGGGCGCCACCGCGAGATGCACGCCCTTGCTGTCGAGCTTCCAGCCGTGCAACGCCTTCTTCATCTGCGCCACGCTCGCCTTGTAGGGCGCCAGCCGATAGGCCTCGACCTCCTTCTGCAGCGACGGCGGAAGCTGGTCCATCAGGCCGGGGATCGCCTGGAAGAAGCTGGTGTCGGCCACCATCGGCGCCAGCATCGCGCGCATGCCGATGTCGGCGTAGGCCTGGCCGATCGCCTGCAGCCCCTCGAAGGTCGGCATCGGGAACTCGGCCGCGAGGTCGTAGGCCGCGGTGCAGCCCTTCATCACCATCTCGGCCGCACCGATCAGGCTCGAGAGATACTTGTCCTCGAGCGTGCGCGCCCCGTTCATCCACGGCCCGGCCGTCAGCAGGAGCTCGAGCGTGACGCGATCGACCATGCCCTTGGCGAGGTTGCCGTGGCTGTGGGTGTGGCCGTTGATCAGGCCGGGATGCAGCAGCCGGTCCCTGGCGTCGATCACCTTCGCGTCCGACGGCGCGGAAACCTTCGCGCCGATCTCCACGATCGTGTCGCCCTTCACCAGGATGTCGGCCCTGGGCGCGCTGTGCCCCTTGATGTCGACCACCCGCCCGCCGCGGATCACGGTCATCGGCGCCTTCGCCATGTCATTTCCCCCGGTCAAATACCCACAATCACACACCCGGCGTCGTGTTGCTGCTCGACCAGGGGAAGAAGACCCGCTCGGCGATCACCACGATCTGGAACAGCACGACGCCCATCACCGACAGGATGATAAGCGCCCCGAACGCCACGGGCACCTTGAAGAACGCCGTGGAGGTCTGGATCAGGAAGCCCAGCCCCGCGTCGGCGTTGACGAACTCCGCCACCACCGCACCCACCACGGCGAGCGAGATCGCGACCTTGAGGCCGGCGAAGATGAACGGGATCGCGTAGGGCAGCCGGATGCGCAGCAGCTCGGAGAGCTTGGAGGCGCGGCACGAGCGGCTGAGCTCGATCAGCTCCGGCGGCACCGAGAGCAGACCGGTGGCGATCGAGATCACCAGCGGGAAGAACGCCACCAGCACCGTGATCACGATGCGCGGCAGCTCGTTGGTGCCGAGCAGCACCACCAGGATCGGGGCCAGCGCCACCTTGGGGATCGACTGCGTCCAGACGAGGAAGGGATAGACCGCCGCGGCGATCGCCGGCGAGGCCGTCAGCAGCACCGCAAGCGGCAGGCTGATCAGGATCGACACGACGAAGCCCAGCATCACCGTCTTGAGCGTCGCCACCGTGTGGCCGGTCACGGTCGAGCCGATGGCCATCGTCTCCTTCCAGATCTCGCTCGGCGCCGGCACGAGATAGGCCGGCACCTTGAAGGCGCGGCAGATCCCCTCCCAGACGACGAAGGCCGCGACGGTCGCGAGCAGCGGCACGAAGACCTCGTAGAGCGCGGCGGGGCGCTTCTTCTTCGGGGCCGCCGCCTTCTGCGGCGCCTCAAGCGGCGGCGCGGCCTGGACCGACATGGCGGCTCCCGTAGATGAGCTGGCGGATGCGGTGGCTGGCCGCGTGGAACTCCGGCGCCGATTCGGTCTCGAAGCTGCGCGGCCGCGGCAGGCCGATGTCGATCACCTCGGCGATGCGGCCGGGCCTGGGCGACATCACCACCACGCGGTCCGCGAGCACCACCGCCTCGGTGATGGAGTGCGTCACGAACAGCACGGTCTTGGGCTTCTCGCTCCAGATCCTGAGAAGCTCCATGGTCATCTCCTCGCGCGTCAGCGCATCCAGCGCGCCGAACGGCTCGTCCATGAGCAGGATGTCGGGCTCGTGCACCAGCGCCCGGCAGATCGCGACCCGCTGCTGCATGCCGCCCGACAGCTCGCGCGGCGTCTTGCGCTCGAAGCCTGCGAGCCCCACGAGCTTCAGCAGCGCCATCGCCTTGTCGGTGCTGGTCGAGTCGATGCGATGCATCATCCGGAGCGGAAACAGCACGTTGTCGATCACCGTCGCCCACGGCAGCAGCGTCGGCGCCTGGAAGACGATGCCGGTCTCCGGCCGCGGCTCGGTGATCGGCGCGCCGCCGATCGAGGCGGTGCCGGCACTGGGCAGGATCAGCCCGGCCACGATCCGCAGGAGCGTGGACTTGCCGCAGCCCGAGGGGCCCACGAGGGTGATGAACTCGTTGGGCCTGATCTCGAGCGACACGTCCTGCAGGGCCGTGACCTGGTCGCCGTCACGGCTGTTGAAGATTCGCGTGACCCGGTTGAGCGAGATCACGGGATCACTTCGCGACGAGGCTCGTGTCGATCGCGGTCTTGTAGTCGAAGTCGGGCTTCAGCTCGTTGGCCGACTGGATGGTCTTCCACGAGAACTCCAGCCGCTCCGGGCTCTCCTTGCCCCAGCCGTACTGCTTGCTGTGGTCGTTGAACACGAACTCCATCACCGCCTTCACGCTGCCCATGCAGTCGTCGAGCGCGACCTCGGGGAAGCGCTGGACGTGGAGCGTGCAGGCCTCCTCGGGGTTGGCCTTGGCCCACTCGAAGGCCTCCTTGTTGGCGGCCAGGAAGCGCTTCACCAGGTCGGGCTTCTCGGCGATCATCTTTTCGGAGGTGATGAGCGTTGCGGCATAGATCTTGAAGCCGACCGCCACGAACGGCAGGACCACGATCTCCTCGCCCGCCTTCACCGCCGCCTTGTTGATGTAATAGGAGTGGATCGAATAGAACGGCGCCGCGTCGAGGTTCTTGGCGATGAGCTGTGCCGCCATCGCGGCCCCGTCCATGTTCGTCCAGATCAGCTTGTTGGGATCGGTGCCCGCCTTCTTCGCCACCTCGGGGAAGTAGAAGCGGTGGCTGTTGCCCGGCGTGATGCCGATCTTCTTGCCTTCCAGCCCCTTGAAGTTGGTGATGCCCGAGCTCTTCAGCACGAACAGCGAGTGCGGCGACTCGTTGTAGAGCACGGCGATGGTCTTGATCGGCACGTTGGTGCGCGCCTTGGCCGTCATGACGGCCGCGATGTCGGCAACGCCGAAGTCGGAGGCGCCGGCCGCCAGCTTGGTCACCGTGTCGCCCGAGCCGTAGCCGCGGGTGATGGTGATGTCGATGCCGTGCTTGGCGTAGATGCCCTTGCTCCAGGCGCCGTAGTACATCGCGTGCTCGCCGGACGGGATCCAGTCGGTCTGGAACCTCACCTTGTCCTGCGCCGCCACCGGCACCGCCGCCATGAGAGAGATCGCGAGCGCCGCCCACCCGGCGCGTCGGAACGACGAAGAAGACATGAGCGCCCCTTTCCCGTTAACCCGACCAGCAGGTAGCAATATCAGTGCCACTGAACCCCGTGCGTCAACCCCGGTCCCGGGCTACAGTGCACGCGGGGGAAGACGATGCACTTGGGGAAGCTCGCATCGGTGGTCGTGGCCATGCTCGCCGCCTTGCTCATTTGGGCACCTGCGGCAGCCGAGGCCCAGGGCTATGCGCAGCTCAGCGACTGGTGCTACGGCCAGGCCACCGACGACCAGACCATCCGCGGCTGCACCGCCGTCATCCAGTGGGCGCGCGAGAACCCGCGGGACACGGGGGCCGCCTTCTACAATCGCGGCATCGCCTTCGCCTCGCGCGGCCTGCTCGACCGGGCACTGTCCGACTACGGCCAGGCGCTGCGGCTCCGGCCTTCCGCCGACGTCTTCAACAATCGCGGCATCGCCTGGCGCCTCAAGGGTCACCCCGACCGCGCAGTCGAGGATTTCGACAGCGCGCTGGCGCTCAGGCCCGACTATGCCGGTGCCCTGTTCAACCGCGGCCTCGCCCGCACCGACCTCGGCCAGTACCAGCAGGCGGTCGCCGACCTCGATCGCGCGCTCGCGCTGCTGCCGGGCGACGGCGAATCGCTGGAGGCGCGCGGGTTCGCCCACCTCAAGCTCGGCCGCGCCGACGCCGCCCTGCTCGACTATGACGGCGCGCTGCGCGCCAATCCGAAATCGCCCGTCGCCCTCTACGGCCGCGGCATCGCGCGCCAGAACCGGGGCGACGCGGCCGGCGCCAAGGCCGACATGGCGGCGGCCTCGGCCTTGCAGCAATCCGTCGCCGACGATTTCAGGAAGCGTGGCGTCGCCGGATATTGATGGCGATTTCGTGAAAATTCGCACGCGCCGTTGTCATGCAACGGCCGTCCTCGCCGCGGCGTTCATCCTCCACAGCCCACCCCTTTCACGATCACGGAGGACGACCCCATGAAGACCACTCTGGCGACCGCCCTTGCTCTGATCCTCGCGGCCGGCGTTGCCCACGCGCAGACCATGCAGCCCAGCACGCCGATGGGCCGCGACCAGAACTCCATGCCGGGCGGGACCAGCAATCCCAACACCAACCTGCCGAAGACCTCGCCGAACGCGACCGGCCAGGAGGCGGCGGTCAAGGCCCAGCTCGAGGCCAGGGGCTACAACGGCGTCCGCTCGCTGACGCGCGACACCGCCGGCAACTGGACGGGCAAGGCCATGCGCAACAACGTCGAGGTCGCCGTGACCATCGATCCCGCGGGCAACGTCCGCGAGCAGTAGAAGCCACACTCTGCTGAACGCGGTGCGGGCGGGGCGCCCTGCCCCTCGTGGGGCGTCCCGTTCGACCGTGCCGACGGACTAGGAGGCCAGCAGCTTCCAGACCCACCAGACCGCGATCGCCACCTGGAGCGCGAAGGCGGCGAAGCGGGCGTTCACCGCCACCACGCCGAGCGAGGCGAGGTGGATCGACGACTGCGCGATCCGCGCGGCGACCAGCCAGAGCGCGAGTCCGTCGGTGACCGACGCCTTTCCCGCAAGCAGGGCCGCGATCATCAGCCCGCCGAACACCGGGAATCCCTCGACGCAGTTCAGGTGGGCGCGCGCCAGCCGTTGCATGAAGGGCGAGAGATTGTCGTTGTCCGGCCGGAAGCCGTTGGCCGGGACCTGCTTCGTCGCTACCAGCCAGCAGCGGATCGCCTCCATCAGCACGAGGAGCGCGAGCGTCCAGGCGATGAACAGGATCAGCGCCAGCGCGGTAGTCGTCATGTCCCTCTCCCCTTCCTGTTGCCGAACAGCGCGTAGATCGCGAGCCCGGCCACCATCCACACGAGCAGCCGAGCCCAGGTGATCGGCGCGAGGCCCACCATCAGGCTGAGGCACGACAGAATTCCCAGCACCGGCACCAGCGGCACCGCCGGCACGCGGAAGGGCCGGGGCGCGTGCGGCTCCAGGGTGCGCAGCCGCATCACGGCGATGCAGACCATCAGGAAGGCGAACAGCGTCCCCACCCCCACCAGCTCGCTCAGCGTCTCGATCGGCGCCGTGGCCGCGACCGCGGCCACCACGACACCGATCAGGAGCTGGCTCGCCCATGGCGTCCTGAGCCTCGGATGGAGCCGCGCGAACAGCGGCGGCATCAGCCGGTCCTGCGCCATGATCGCGAAGATGCGGCTCTGGCCGTAGAGCAGCACCAGGATGGCGGTGGTGATGCCGACCAGCGCGCCGACCTGGATCAGGAAGGAGAGCCAGGGCTGACCGATCCGCGCGACCGCGAGCCCGATCGGCGCCGGCACGTTGAGCTCGCGGTAGGGCACGATGCCCACCAACACCGCCGCGACGGCGATGTAGAGCACCGTCGAGATCGCGAGCGAGCCCAGGATGCCGAGCGGCATGTCGCGCTGCGGGCGGCGGGCCTCCTGCGCGCAGTTGGAGACCGCGTCGAAGCCGATATAGGTGAAGAACACCACCGACGCGCCGTGCAGCACGCCGCTCCAGCCGAAGGTGCCGAACGTTCCGGTGTTGGGCGGCACGAAGGGCTGCCAGTTCGCCGCCACGACATGGCCCGCCCCCAGCACGATGAAGGCCAGCACGACGCCCAGCTTCACCGCCACCATGAGGTTGTTCACGCGCGCCGACTCGCGCGTGCCCAGGATCAGCAGCAGGGTGAGCAGCGCCACGATTCCGACCGCCGGCAGGTCGGCGATGGCGCTCACGGTCGTCCCGTCGGCGAGCTTCACCATCGTGCCGGTCGCGGCCGAAAGCTGCGGCGGCACCGCGATGCCGGCACTCGCCAGCGCGCCGCTGAAATAGCCCGACCAGCCCACCGCCACCGTGGCCCCGCCGATCGAGTATTCCAGCACCAGGTTCCAGCCGACCAGCCAGGCCATCAGCCGTCCCAGGCTCGCGTAGGTATAGGTGTAGGTGCTGCCGGCTACCGGCATCAGCGCGGCCAGCTCGGCGTAGCAGAGGCCGACGAAGGCGCAGGCGATGCCCGCCAGCACGAAAGACACCAGCACCGCCGGTCCTGCGTAGAGCGCCGCCGCCGTACCGGTCAGCACGAAAATGCCGGCGCCGATGATCGCGCCGATCCCCATCGAGGTGATGCTGAGCGGCCCCAGCACCTTGGGCAGCGATGCGGCGCCGCCATGCGCCACCAGGTCGGAAAGCAGCTTGCGCGAGCCCGCGCCGTGAGCGTTCATTGTCTCTCCCCGGCCCCCCTCTTAGCAGACCGGCAAGGAGTGCCCCTATGGACAAAACGCTCTTCGTCGCCTTGCTGCTCCTGTCGGCGCCGGCCGCGGCGCAGATGGCACCGGGCTCGATCGGCAATGCCGGCCGCATGCCCGAAACCATGTCGCCGGGTGCCGCACCGCCGCCGCCGATGCCGCAGGCCATGCCCGTGCAGCCGCCGCCCGCGCCCTATCCCAACACGCAATCGATGGCGCGCGATCGCGTGCAGGGCCAGGGCTACACGGTACGCAAGGTCGAGCCGCGGCCCGACGGCTCATGGAGGGTCGACGCCACGCGCGACGCGACTCCGACCCGGCCGCAGGGCGTGCCGAAGAAGATCACCATCGACCCCGACGGGCGCGAGACAGTCGAGTACTAGCCACCCGTCGTCCCGACCGAAGCGAAGCGGAGAGGAGGGACCTTCTCTCCACGAAAAGCGGCTTCCGATTGAAACAAGGTCCCTCCACTGCGCCACGCTACGCTCGGCTCCGGTCGGGACGACGGGTTTAAACCTGGAACAGCAGGAAGCCGCCGAGCCCGACCACGGCGAGCGCGGCGCCGAGAAGCTTGTAGAAGCGGACCGATTGCAGCGACAGCAGGCGGTCCGCCAGCGAGGAGGCCCGCTCCTCCGGCCGCTGCGCCGCCGCCACCTCGACCTGCCGCGCGAGGAAGCCCGGCGTGACCATGCCGCCGCTGCCGACCGGCCGGTCGGTGTCGAGTTCGACCAGCGTGCAGACGAACAGCAGCACCAGGCCCACGAGACCGACGCCGATGAAGCCGACATAGGCCACGGTGATGAAGACCAGGATGCCGATGACGAGCCACGCGCTGAGCACGATGGCCATGAGGACGGATCTGCCGGACATGCGCGATCCCCTTTTCGGATCGCGACCATCATACGATTCTTCCCTGCCCCCGTCCTCGGGGGAAGTGCCCTCGTCATACGAGGGCGAAGGGGGTCATGCCCCTACTTCCCCGGCTTGATGCCGGCCTGCTCGATAACCTTCTTCCACTTCGGGATGTCGGCGGCGATGGCGGCGCGGGTCTCCTCGGGCGTCGAGCCGACGAGGTCGAGGCCCATCGCCTCGAACTTCTTCTTGTACTCGACGTCGGCCAGCACCTTGAGCGAGTCGGCGCGCACCTTGTCGACGATCGGCTTGGGCAGGCCGGCCGGGCCCAGCAGCGCGAACCACGAGGTCGCCTCGAAGCCCGGGAAGCCCTGCTCCACGAGCGTCGGCAGATCCGGTGCCGCCGAGGCGCGCTTCAGCGAGGTGACCGCGATGCCGCGCACGCGGCCGTCGCGCACCAGCGGCATGCCGGCGCCGGCGTTCTGGATGCCGACCGGCACGACGCCGCTCATCACGTCGGTCAGGTTGGCGCCGCGATAGGGGATGTGCTCCATCTTGATGCCGGCCAGGTGGCAGAACAGCTCGCCCGCGATGTGCTGCGGCGTGCCGACGCCCGGCGTGCCGTAGGAGAGCTTGCCCGGATTGGCCTTGGCGTAGGCGATCAGCTCGGCGATCGACTTCACCGGCAGGTCGTTGTTCACCACGAACACCGAGGGCATCACCAGCGAGGTCGAGATCGTGGTCAGGTCCTTCAGCGGATCGAAGGGCAGCGCCTGCATCGAGGGCAGGATGGTGATGGCGGCGTTGCCCGACCACATCAGCGTGTAGCCGTCGGGTGCCGCCTTGGCGACGCGGTCGACGCCGATCGCGCCCGAGTTGCCGGTGACGTTCTCGACGACGACCGGCTGGCCCCACGCCTCGGAGAACTTCTGCGCGAACATGCGCGCGGTGACGTCGGTGGCGCTGCCGGCGGTGAAGCCGACGACCAGCTTCACGGGCTTCTCCGGCCAGTTGGTCTGCGCGATGGTGGGTGTGGCGATACCGAACGCGAGCAGGCAGGCCGCGACGGTGCGGATCAGTGAACGCATTGTTGTTTCCTCCCGGCGCTCTGTGGCGCAATCAGGGGAGGCTATGGACAAGACATTGCCACTGCAACACGCGCTCGCGATTCGCGGCTACGTCGCACTGACTGCCGGAAGCGGTGATGCGCTTGACAATCTATCGGTCAATTCCTATCTATTTTCCTGCCGGAACGTAATTCGAAACCGAGCGTCTTTGTCTTCGGCCAGCGAGAAGAACGGAGTTCAAAAAATGCACGCTTCTGCCGCGCACGAAGTGTCTCCTGCGAATCAGACTTCCTCCGCCGATATCAACGGCTTGGCGGCCGAAGCGTGGGACATCCGACCTCCGCAAATCGCGAAGGTCGCTGGCATTGCCTGCACGCTCGCCCTCCTCGCCGCCTGCAACGGCGGGCCGCCGCTCAAGGCGCCCTCGCCCGACGCGCCGATCTCGACGGTCCGCTATCAGTGCCAGCAGAACAAGACGATCGTCGCCGACTTCTACGACGGCCCCTCGCGCACCGGCGCCGACGGGCGGCCGATTCCGGGCGGCCGCGTGCTGGTGCAGTTGAGCGACGGCCGCAAGTTCAGCCTGCCGCAGACGCTCTCGGGCTCCGGCATCCGCTACGCCGATTCGAGCGAGAGCCTGGTATTCTGGAGCAAGGGCGACACCGCCTTCGTCGAGGAAGGTCCCAGCAAGGCTGTGACCTACCGGGACTGCGTCGCGGCGAAGCGCTGATCCGGAATTTTTGAGAGTCGCTGTTCATGTGACAGGAGGTTGGCGGCGCAAGAACACGATAAGCACGGTGGATCAGCGGGTTGCGATGCGTTTCCCGCGCCGCCGGCGAACACGCTCCGGGATTTTTATTTTTCGCATTCTGGGCGACTCTCGAGTAATCTCCTCCCCCGTCTGGGGGGGTGGTGTCGCCGTAGTCGGCGACGGTGGGGGACATGAACCCCATCGCC
>CAYRBQ010000017.1:0-19149 GCA_964422305.1 uncultured Reyranella sp.
CTTCACTTCCTCGCCGAAGTCGGGATTGGGCACGCCGAACACGGCGCAGTCCATCACCTTGGGATGGTTGATCAGGAGGTTCTCGCATTCCTGCGGGTAGATGTTCACGCCGCCGGAGATGATCATGAACGCCTTGCGGTCGGTCAGGTGCAGGAAGCCGTCGGCATCGACGTAGCCCACGTCGCCGAGCGTGGTCCAACCCTTGGGGTGGCGCGACTCGGCCGTCTTCTTCGGATCGTTGTGGTACTCGAACGGCCGCCCCTCGGCGAAGTAGACGGTGCCCGACGCTCCGCTCGGCAGCTCGTTGCCGTCGTCGTCGCAGATCTTGAGCTTGCCGACCACCGCCTTGCCGACCGTGCCCTTGTGCGCCATCCACTCCTCGGAGTTGCACATGGTGAGGCCGTTGCCTTCGGTGCCGCCGTAATACTCCCAGATGATCGGGCCCCACCATTTGATCATCGCTTCCTTGGTCGGGATGGGGCAGGGCGCGGCGGCGTGGATGACAGTCCGCAGCGAGGAGACGTCGTACTTCGCGCGCACCTCCTCGTGCAGCTTCAGGCAGCGCACGATCATGGTGGGCACGTCCTGGGTGTGCGTGACCTTGTGCTTCGTGACCAGCTTCAGGAACTCCTCGGCGTCGAAGTTCTCCATGATCACCGAGGTGCCGCCCAGCCGCATGACGCTCATGTTGAAGCGCAGCGGAGCCGCGTGATAGAGCGGCGCCGGCGAGAGATAGACCGTCCTGTCGTCGATGCCGTAGAGCTTGCGGCTGATGGCGAGCAGCGGGTTGTCGTAGTCGATCGGCTGCGGCTCGACGACCGGCATCACGCCCTTCGGCCGCCCGGTGGTGCCCGACGAGTAGAGCATGTCGTGGCCCGACGTCTGGTCGGCGATCGGCGTCGCGGGCATCTTCGCGACGGCGTCCTCCCACGGCTGGTAACCCGGGATCGTGCCGTCGATCATGTAGCGGTTGGCCACGCCCTTCAGCAGCGGCGCCAGCTCGCCGGCCTTCTCGGCGAGATACTTCGACGTCACGAACAGCCTGGCGCCGCAATCGCCCACGATGTAGTCGACCTCGGCCGCCGTCAGCCGGGAACTGATCGCGGTGTAGACCAGGCCCGACCGCTGCGCGCCCCAGCAGATCTCGAAGAAGCGCGGGTTGTTCTCGAGGAAGATCGCGATGTGGTCGCGGGGCTTGAGCCCCAGCGAGCGGAAAAGCTGCGCGATGCGGTTGGATTGCTCGTCGAGCTGGCGATAGGTCACCGTCTCGCCGGAGCCCGCCATGATGAAGGCGGGCTTGTCGGGGTTCGTCTGGGCGTGGATGTAGGGATGCATGGCGGGCGAATAAGACCGGACGGAAAGGCCGCTCGCAAGCGTTGACCCGGTTCCGCCCATCGGCTTTATTCCGCCCGCACGACAGCGTGCCCCCGTGGCGGAATTGGTAGACGCGCCTGACTCAAAATCAGGTTTCCTCACGGAAGTGTTGGTTCGAGTCCGACCGGGGGCACCATGTGCTTCGCTGCCTAAGCAAACTCAATGGGTTACGACCCACATTTGTCGCACTCAGCGGTAGCGACCGAAAAGTGCGACAATTCAGGCCCCTGCTTTGTTCCGCTCCTTGGGCACAAGCAGATGCATAGCTTGCTCCGCGAGAAGCGTGCGATTGGCGTTTCGAGTGTAGACCTCCGCTTGCCGAAGGGTTTCCCAGCCAAAGATCGCCATCAGCTGATGCGCTGTCGCCCCATTCTCAGCGGCGATCTTAGCTCCGGCCTTCCGGCAGCCGTGCGCAGAGCAGTGCTTCAGCCCAGCGTCGTTACACCATTCGCGGAATTTGTTGCCAAAGCCTGGGGCAGTGAAGGGTTTGCCGAACTGCGTAACGAGATAGATGAGCTGTCCCGAAGGCGTGGCGTCGATGATCGCGCGCAGGTCCGGAAGAATGGGCAGGGTGCGCTTTTTGGCATCCAGCGTCTTTTTGCGGCCTAACGCTCGACTGCCCGCCCCCTTGGTTTCAGTGAAGTGCAAGACGCCATCGCGCTCCATGTGTCGGCCTAGCTTGACCACATCCGACCTTCTCACGCCGGTGAACAGGAGCAGGGCCAAGGCCAAGCGCGCCTTGGTTCCAACGGCGTGCGTGGCTTCGTATTGACGAACCTCTTCAACCGTCCAGGTGTGATAACCCTCCGAACCGCTTCTCAAATAGTCGACTGGTGCCGTCGGGTCTGCATCTGCAAGGTCGTTTTCGGTGGCCCAGCGAAAGACTTGGCCCAGCGCCTTAATGCGGTTGTTGGCTGCTTCAGGAAAGCTCAGCTTCTCATCCCGAATGGCGCGTACATGCCTCGGCAGCATCTGTCTGTAGGGTAAAGAGCCGCGAGCCTTGGGGCCGGCCGGTGTATCAATTACACTTTGGCAAATGTGGTCGAGGATGCCCCGTCGAGTGCGCTGAGTACTCGCATTCAGACTCTTGTAGTTCGCGCTTTGATAGTATCCCTCAATCAAGGCCCTCAATGAACCTTGTTCTGCGCGCGCAATCTTCGGAGCGCGAGTAGCTGGGGCTATGCCGTCTCGAGCTCTTTGGTACTCATCCACAAACTCTTGGCTGCCGATGACAGCGCGCAGCCGAATCATGCGCCCGCCGGGTGGCCGGTAGTAGACTCGTGGATTGCCGTGCCGGTCCTTATCGCGGAGTAGGTAACGAAACTCTGTCTCGACTTTCACGGTGCTAATGTCAGCCCCAGGCATTGCCGACATTGTCACCACCGTCGTCCGGCAGGGAGTCAAAGGCAAGGTCAAGGCGGTGAATGTCCCAGATCACAACGCCGTCGATGCGCTTTGGCTTAGGCATCCGGCCATCAGCAATCAGTTCATCGAACTTTCTTGCGCTGAACCCTAGATACGCTGCCGCTTCCTCCCTGCGGAGACCGCGGCGAGGCTGGCTTTGGGCGCGGTATTGCCGGCTTAAGGCCGTCATCCTGGCTGTCGCCAGCGAAGTGTCGTTAAGCATGTTGCGCCCGACAACACGCGTTCTGCGCTGAGATCGAACGCCAAGGCGGCTGACGAAGGGTCATCTTGCAGGGCATCTTTGATATCGGGCCATGCCACATTCCGGCCGTCGACCAAGAAAGATTCTGATGGGTGGCGCAATATTGCAATGAGTGGCCACTCGGAGTCGCAGTGGCTCATTGCACGCCATCGCCGACAAAGGTGTTCTTGATGCATAGGAACCGGCGTCGACGGCCGCTGAAGCTGATTTGACGAGTTGCCGGACCCTTGTTCGGAGCTCGCAAATGGCCAGCGTGTCGAAGCTGACCAACAACGCCATTCCAAACGTCTTTCGATCCGCAAAGCGTCATGAGGTATTCCGACGAGATCATAAATGCTTCAACGCCATGGGGGTCTTTGCGCACTAGGATTTCTGCGTTTGTCGCCTCTGTCTCTGGCAGGTCCGCAGACATTACGGGAAGGTCTGCTCCTGCTAGTAGACGGGCTCGTAGAGCAGCTATTACCTCTTCGGCCTTTACCGATTGGCCTAGGATTGGACGCGAACTGCTACGATAGGCCCGGCGTAACGACCGCGCGATCCTCTTAGCTGAGACTTTGAGTATACCGCAGCGGCGAGCTTCCAACCCAGCCGCGTAGGCAAGCGCAAAGCGACTGGCAAATCTCTTATCCAATCGTGTACCAGGCACTCCAGCGAATTGCATGAACGCACTCATCGCGTCCTCCGCCCTTGCGGGCCAGCCGGTCTGGTCAAGAGTCAGGCTCCTGATGAAGTGAAAGCCTGCATGGCCATAATTTGCGCGGCAGCAAATCTCTAGCTTGCGTACGACGTCATCGAATTGCTTGCCCTTCGGCAAAGGTCGAAATACTCCGTCTCGAGCTTGGATGGCGATGTCGATGGCTCGGCATTGTTCGCCAAGCCTGCGGGGCTCGGTGTTTCGTGTTGTTGCCAGGGACTCTTCGCCTGTACTCAACACAAAGGTCTTGCCGCGACGCGTCGTTGGTGCAGCTCCGCCTGCCCAGTATTTGCTGCGAGCTTTCCTTCGATTTGAAGAAATCGCGTAGGAAGCGGTCTTTAGGTTGTGCGACGCATCACTGGCCCCAGACTGGAATGTCAGCTCATCGCAGACGAACGGCATATCCGTGCAGACATCGAGAAGTTCTTCGAAGCCTGTGGGCGTGGTGTTCCAGTTGGGAAGTAGTTCTCGCCGACACGGGCCAAATAGAGACCATGCCACAATAAGTAGTATGGTCTTTCCGATACTTGTCTGGCCGTGAAAGTGAATCAACCCACTTTCAATTTTGGAGAAGCGAGACGCCATTGTGCTGGCCAGAGAGAAGCAGACCGCACTTAGCAAGTAGTCACTATGTCGAAGGGCAAAGTGTGTACCCTTCTGCCAGTCTTTGTAGGAGCCGTTTGCCGCGCGCCCCATTGCCAGATGGCCGCTGGCCGGTGACGGGTGTCCATTATTTAGGACAACGACACCCTGCTTAGCCGCACCAATCACTCGGCGTCCGAAGACATAGGCGGAATAGTTGTCATACCAGCCGTTGCCGTCTGAGATGCTAAGCAAACGCAGACGGTTCTGGTCGCTAAGTAGCTTCGACAGGGAAACTGAAGCCCTGTGTCGCCGACGGCTCACGAACCCTAGTTTCGCCAACGCGTGCTCAATCTGGCGAGGGCTGATTGTTTGTTCGAGTGGTATGCTTACAGTTGCCCACTCGCCCAACACCTTAGCTCGCACCACGGCGATAACAGAGGTGTCGGGTGCGCGCCCAAGGCCCAGCAAGCGTAGACCTGGGACAATCTTTGTGACTGCAGGGGCAGCTACCTGACCTGGCATTTGAGAAGAGGACTCTTTCGGGTCCATTGCGCGGTGGGGCTGGCTCTTCACCATGGGCATTCTGATCTCCTGAGACTTGTTTGCGTCGCTCACTTACTCACGTGCTCACGAGCCCTTTTGCGGCTGGAAAGCGCAGGGGGTGCTTTGCTCTCGCAAGGGGAGGCTCGGGCGAAGGGCCTGATACAGAGTAGCCAGCTCTCGCTCTCAATCTTCCGGCAGATGCCTTCTACGGAGGAGTTGACGGCGATCTGGGCTGGTTTCGGTCCAGTCTTCATTTCAGCCGCGCCCAACGAAGCGAATAGTGGGTGAGCAGAAATCCGCGACGGCGGACGCCGCTCACGATCAGGCGGATCGATGGAGGAAAGCGATTAAGCCAGTAAGCCAGCTCTACTTGCTCCCTAGTCTTAAGGGGCCGGCTGACAGAATTTCTCTTGCCTCGCCAGTCGATGACGGAAACTCGCCGCGCAAAGGAAGACTTGAGTAGGTATGAAAGCTGCGAGGGCAAGTCCTCCAATGGCTGCACGTACACCGGACGCAGAGCAGTGGGCTCAAGCGAGAATGCAGCTTGAATTGCCTCGCGGACTTGTGCCTGGGCGGCAGGTAAGGGAGCGCCGAGTACGGCGAGGTTCAGGTGGACTTGCCAATGAGCCGCGACGATGCGGCAAGCATCTTCATTATAAGATACGTCTATCCCGGCCAGGATGGGGTAGGAGAGGGCCATGCGATGGATGGCGCGCCACATCGCGCTCGCGATTTCGCTAAGATCGAGTTGATCCAGCTTACCAGGAGCGGCCTGGAGGCCGGCCGGCACTACCGACGCAATTATGCCGTATGAACCATCAACTGCGCGGAAGTGGTCGACTATACGGGACGCTGAAGCGAAGAAGAGACGCCGAGCCTGTCTTAGGCAGCGCCGACACGCACCTGAGCCACAGGGTCCGTCGTTCTTGCTGGCGCACTTGAGCAAGGAGCGTGCAATCTTTTGGCCGCTTTTGGAGTGCTTCTGGAGTGCGTTAGCAAGGCGTTCATCTGTGCCCCGACACGTGTTGTCTGTTTCAAAATTCGGCAGAAGCTCAGCAAGATCTCGGTCTTCAGGAATTGCGTGCTGAGTGAGTCTCGAGCGGGTTGGCATTGGGCACCTCTTTTGGTGCCCACTCATCTAGAGGATGGATCCTTTGAAATCTCTCACCGGCCGCTATTTAGGACTAGCCCGCCTTTGCTTTGGGAGAGTGGGGAAGCTTAATGGCTTGGGATTTCAAAAGGTTGTACTCCTTGGAATCAAAGCTTTTGGCGACCTTGATCTCACTATCTGCCAGCTTACCCAAGTAGGCCGGGAGGCTAAGAGCACCCTTGAAGTCGCTGTATTGCGGCAATTCCACACAGTCGGATTGAGCTAGAAGCGGGTGGGCCCGCCGACTAACTGGTCGGGCTAGCTCGGCCATAAAGAAGCTGGTGGCGCGAAGAACACGTTCCGGCTGCTTCCGGATCGTCCTTACTATCTTTCGAGTCGTGGGCATCTCGAATGACACCAAGGACTGGAGCGACGGAGGCGCGGAAGCGTTTCTCTGCTCCTTCGGTAGGTGCTGGCGAACCAGGCAGTGCATCACTCCGCATACGAGAGGCCAAACAGCCTTTTCACTCTGAGCCACACTCTCCAGCCCCTTCGCCGATCGAACGTATCCGCAGCCTCGTGGGTAAGTCTTGAGAACCAGCCAGTTGGCCTGTCTCAGGCCGGGCTCGCCACCGTTTGCGTCGTCGGCATGGTGATCTCGGAGTCTAATGAGAGCAGAGGCCACGAGGTAAAGGTTCACCCATTTGGGCCAAACCTTCTTGAGCTTCTTGTGATTGTAGAAATTCGGGCTGCCTGCACGGCGAAGAGTATCTACCCAGTTGTCATGCCAGTAGGCAGCGAGCGGTGCTGCCAACGCCTGGACGTGATCCATGTCACTCACTAGGTCGCCCTTCACTATTGCTGCCAGGAGGGTATCGACCTCGCTTATGACGTGCTTTGCCCACAAGGCGTGGACTGCCTTCCGCCGACGCCATGCTTGCCCTTCTTCTTCCGTTGCTGGTGGATAGAGGAGCGTAGCAACAACGTAGGCTGCAAAGAGGCGACGTTCTTGGTCGCTCAGGTCCGCCCAATTTTCCTTGAATAGGCTGTCTGGAATTGTGCGCATCATGAGCTCAAAGAGGGGCAACTAGAGGTGGAACCGGAACTAGAGCTAGTCCGGTCGGTATCAGCCACTAGGGGAGCCAATAGACTATGCTAATTTGTTGTGTGAGAGGGCCCTAGTGTTCCTTGAATAGGCGTTCCTTGTCCCCAACCAGCCCTTCAGGTGAAGGCAAAAGCGGGCCGGGTAGTGATCGGTTCGCCCCTCGCGTGCTGTAGCTGTTTTGGCGTGTGATTTACAATTGGCAGCGGCCAGTAGAGGATCGGCTATTCGTCCCCGCCAGCACGGTTTCCATGCCAATTGCTCCCCATCCAATCTGGAAGGTCTCCTACTTTAAGGGCCCCGATGCAAAGCCCAGGCAGCAGTTCAAGACTTGGCATGTGCCGAAAGATCAGCAGGGCGTTCGAGTCAAACACGGCACGTGGTGGCGAATCCGGATTTCCGGCCCTGGCATAAGGTACGAGGGCATTCGACGAATCAGCACCGGCACAGAGCTTCTGCTGAGGAATGGGGAAGCAAACAAATTTGAAGCGGCTCTCCGAAAAAATCGCCACCGGAAGTTTGTCATCGAACTAGTCGAGCGGGTGCCGACTCCGAAGGTCGACTGATCACACAAGATTGGAGCTCCATATCCATCGGGGTACATAGGGTAGCAGGCCCATCCAGCCACCGCGGCGTTCAGTCAGGAGAAGCAACGTGGCGATGCCAATGGCGATGACAAACACACCGTATAGGACGAACGACCGCAGTCTACTTTCCGGCCTCATATTGATCGCCTCCGGGTTACTTCCCGGAGGCAACAATCACGGTTCGGTTGCTTCGATGCCTTGATCCAAATCAAGGGCGGCGCCGCTACCAGTCCCATAGCCTCGGCTGTTAGCCTTGGCCGGCGCCTCAGGTCTTGTTTGCTGGGGGATGCATGGCTCCATGTGGACCGATGCGGCACTGCGAACCAGTCGCGCTCGCATCGTCGATGATCCCGTCGGCGCGAACGGTGAAATTGATCATGCACTTCTGGGCCTGAAAGATGACCTGCGACTTCGGACCGGTCACTGCCTGATTGGTGATCAGATAGCCAATGGCGCGTCCTCCGTCGGGCATGGGATCGTCGTGATGAGGCTTTCCCCAAGCCTGAATCAAATGCTGCGAACTGTGCCCAATCCAATCCTTAACGTTCAGGTCAGGCACACGACCGGAGGACATCGGTCCGCACGCGGCGACCAAACCGGCAATCAAGAGCGCGGCGACGGTACCCATTTTCATGTCGGTCTCCTTTGCGAACCATATGCGCAAGTTGTATCGCATCGGCGCTAGCACTATCCATGCCAAGCAATGCCCCCGATGCGAGCGCTCTTGCAGCAAGGCCGCATATCTTGACCGAGATTCGGACGAACTGGATTGATATGCGTCAAGGTCGTTCCGGAAAATAGGTCGTAAGTTTCTACCGGGACGGACCTTCCACGGAGGAACCATCATGAAATACAACGCTCGCACCCTCGCACTGACCATCGCGCTGGGCGCCGCACAATTGCCAACCTTCAGTGTTGCGCAGGATTCTTCGTCGATTGTCGTTGCCGACATGCACGGTAAGGGCATGCAAGGTGGCGGCATGCAAGGTCAGGGCATGCCGGGCCATGGCATGCAGGGGCCAGGGGCGAAAAGCCCACCGGGGGCCGGAAGCGGATCGGGCATGAACATGAATGCTCCCGGCGGCGCCATGACTCCCGGGATGTCTGGTCCGGGAATGATGATGATGAGCTCGCAGGATCGTCCGATGATGCAGATGATGGTCGGTGGCATGGCCGTCATGGCGCCGGACCGTATCGAGGGGCGCATCGCTTTCCTTCACGCCGAGTTGAAGATCACCGAGGCGCAAATGCATGCCTGGACCGACTTCGCGAATGTTCTGCGAGTGAATGCAAAGCGACTTGCCGATGCCCGGGCGGCATCGGCGCAGCGAACCGCAGGGAGTACTGCGGTCGAAAGGATGGACGACCAGGAACGTTGGCTCACCGTACGGCTCGACATGGTCCGGGCGCTCAAGCCGGCTTTCGGCAAGCTGCGGGCTGTGCTCGACGACAAGCAGACGAAGACAGCCGACGAGCTGGTCGGAGTCTATGCCGTCGGCTACCAGTGATGCGAACGAGGGTCGGCCGGCCCAGCATTTGTTGGTTACGTCGATAGCGCGCCTCGAGCATGACGGAACAACTGTGCTGTCCAGCGGCGATCTGCGTCGACTGCATCGTTGTACCTGCTCAGGCCTCTATCCCTGCTCGCCCATGATTGAATCCATGCTCGCGGCGGACCGATACGACAGATTCCCTTCGCGGCCGGACTTCGCATGTGTCTGGGCAGGCCAGGGCCCGGGAGATCATCGGTGGTTCGCCTGAGCCGCGACCGATATGCTGGCTTCTTGTCTTGCGGGTGCGAGGAATGAAACCGACTCGCGGTACCTTGGGCTTTCGGCGTATTCAACTTGCCAGCCTCGGCTGCGCTGTTCTCATTGTGGCGGCGCTGGTGAGTGGCGTTTCCGCCAGAGCTCAGGCGCCGGATCCTCATGGAGAACATCACCCGACGCCGTCGCCGACCGAACAGACGACGCCGAGCTCGCCCGCGCCATCGGGAGATTGCGCCGGACAGTCCACAGCCGGCGGCATGGCCGGCATGATGGGTTGCATGGGACGGTCGGCGCCGAAGCAGCTCTACCCTCAGCTCATGGAGTTGCCGGCAATGACGCCGGAGGCGCGCTCCAAGATAGAGGCTGACGCCCGGGCTCGCATCAACACGGGCAATGCGGCACTTACCCGGGCACAGGATGACTATCACCGGGCAATGATGGCCAGGGATACGGCGGCCATGGCCGCCGCTGCGTCTCGCCAGCGTGTGGCGCTCGGCGAATTGGAAAGCGGCACGGCCGCTCTTCGGGCTCTGGCCGAGAACAAGCCGCCCCGTGAGATTGCGCTGGCGTGGTTTCGCGGGGAAATGAACCTTACTTCGCGCGTCGGCCCGATGCAGGGTACCGCAGGACCTTGGGGTCTCTCCTGGTTCCATTTCATCTCCATGGTGACCGTTGCCCTGCTTGCGCTGACAATGTTCGCTCTCGGCCTCGGCCGCCGCCGTCGCTCGATTGCCCTGGTCAATCAGCTCACAAAGGCCGCCCCCACCGCCAGAATCCCTACGCCGTCGGTCCCCGCTGCATCTCAGCCGGCGTCACTTCCATTTCAGCCGGCGGAGCCGATAGCGCCACAGGTCGCGCCCGCGACTGCTCGTGCCTGGACGGGTACGATGCGAGTCGCGGCAATTGTCCGAGAGACACCTCATGTCAAGACGTTCCGGTTGATCGAGCCCAAGGGTGGCCGTGTTCCGTTCGGCTTCATCCCGGGCCAGTTCCTGACTTTCTCGGCTGAGATCGACGGCAGGACTATCAGGCGTTCGTATACCATCGCCTCGCCTCCGACCCGTAACTCCTACGTCGAGATCACCGTCAAGCGCGAAGAAGACGGCGAGTTCTCGCGCTTTCTACATGACAAGGCTTCCGTCGGCAGTCAGCTGCAGGTCAGGGGCCCCTCAGGCGTATTCACCTTTGATGGCGGCAATAGCGACAGCATCGTACTGGTTGCCGGCGGCGTCGGTATCACGCCCATGATGTGCGTGATCCGTTATCTCACCGACACGTCCTGGCCGGGCGAGATCTTCCTGGTGTTCGCAACCCGGAGCACCGACGAACTCATCTTTCGCGAGGAACTCGAATATCTGCAACGGAGGTATCCCAGGCTCCACGTCGTGGCGGCTGTCGGAGCACGCTCGGAAGGCACTGCGTGGATGGGCCTGGAGGGCCAGATTACCAAGGACGCGCTCGCGCACGCGGTGCCGGGGATCGAAAAGCGTCGAGTGCATCTCTGCGGTCCGCCGCCCATGATGAGCGCCTTCCGCGGCATTCTGAGCGAACTCGGCGTGCCGGAGAGTCAGATCAAGACCGAAGCGTTCGGTCCTGCGACGGGCCTGGTGCCGCCGCCCAAACCATCGCCCCCGCCGACTCCGTCTGCATCAGTGACGACTCTCCTTCAAAAAGCGCAAGACGTTGCTGCGTCTACGGTGTTGCCCCAAGAGAGGCCGGGACCGGCCACTGCCACCATATCCTTTGAGCAGTCGGCAAAATCGGCGCCTCTGCCCCCGGACAAGACAGTTCTGGAGGTCGCGGAGTCCATCGGCGTACCGATCGACTATTCGTGCCGTGTCGGAACGTGTGGCATTTGCAAGACGAAACTGCTGGCGGGTCGGGTGACCATGGAAGTGCAAGACGCCCTGACCGACGAAGACAGGACGTCCGGCATGATCCTCGCCTGCCAGGCCCGATCGCTCGGCAACATTACCGTCGACGCCTGAGATGAGCGACAAAGAGAAGCTGGCCGTCCTCGCGCTGGGAACTGTGCTTCTGGTTCTGGCGCCAGGCTATCTGGTGCATGTTTCTCCGCGCTTCGCCGGCAGTCTTGCCGGGGGCGCACTCGGTATCACAGCCGCATTGCTGATGATCCTGGTCTTGGCCTATCCGGCGGTGAAATACCTGGCCTGGCTGAACAGGATTGTTACGCCCCACGTTTCACAGGGCCGGCTGCTTGGCCTGCATATCTATGGCGGACTGGTCGCTTCGATCGTCGCGATCGCGCATTCGGGCCATCAGTACCAGAGCGCGCTCGGAATTGCGTTGGTCATCAATGTCATGATCATTGTTGCGACGGGATTCATTGGGCGCTACTACCTCGGATACCTTGGAACCGAGGTGCGCCATCAGCAGGCCCTGCTGGGCATGCTCCGAACAGCCTACGATCGCATCGCGCTGCGCCTTGGCGTCGAACAGGCGCAAGTGTCGGCGACTCCCGACGTTCCGGTTCTGGATCTCGTCAACGCCATTGCCGACGTCGAATATTCTCTGACGGCGCGCGACGCCGCCAGACGCATCGCCGGTCGATGGACGGTGATGCACATTGTGGCCTCGATAGCGCTCTATGCGCTTCTGCTGCTGCATATCGGCAGCGGCATTTACTACGGCTTGCGGTGGCTTCCATGAAATGGAAGTCGTTCGCCTATCTGCTTCTGGTCTCCGCGTCGATATCCGTTGTTGGCGCGATCGTCGGCACCGTCTATCGACAAGGCTCGGCCGCGGTTCCTCACTGGACAGCGCTCGTCGAGCCGGGCGCGCTTTCGACCAGGCACGCCTTTCTTTCGGACAAGTGCGAGGCCTGTCACACCCCGATCCGTGGAGTCGAGGCCAGCAGTTGCATTTCCTGTCATGCAACGAATGCCGCTACGCTCGCACGTGAATCGACCATCTTTCATGCGACGATCCAGTCGTGCGCGGCTTGCCATGTCGAACACCAAGGCGGAATGCGGCCGACGCGGATGGAGCACGACGCCCTGATCGCAATCGCCCGGTCGAGCCGAGGGCAGCCATCGGCTCATGCGGCCTCACATCTACAGCCTGGATCGAACGGTTTGGCCAGCCTCAACTGCTTTTCGTGTCATAGCAACCGCAGTCCACACCGAGACCTATTCGGCCGCGAATGTGTTGCCTGCCATCTGACGGAGACCTGGAAAGTAGCCGGCTTCAAACATCCTTCGCCAAGTTCGATCGAGTGCGCCCAATGCCATCAGGCACCGCCCAGCCATTACATGGGTCACTTCCATATGGTTTCGATGATGGTTGCGCGCCAAGAACATGCTCGGGTTGAACAGTGTTATCTTTGCCACCAGACCGACGCCTGGAACGACATTCGAGGAGTTGGCTGGTACAAGCACCACTAGACGCTGTTCAATCGGCTTGACCCAGATCAAGGCGAAGTTGATTGCGCGATGGTGAACTGTCTCGACCCAAAACCGGAAGGACGGTTCACATGTTGTTCATGGCCATTCGCGGTGCTGCAGCTTTCAGCCTTCTCGTCGCGGCTTCTCTGGGGGTATCGGCACAGCAGTCTGCTCCAGCTTCGCCTAATCAAGGCCAGATGCCCATGGAGCATGGCAAGGGTGGCATGACCCCGGGACAAGGAATGAATCAAAGTCAGGGCCAGAATCAGGGCGGCAAGGGCGGCATGATGAACGACATGTCCAAGATGCATCAGGGGTCAGGCACTCCTCCGTCGTCCGCGCATACTCCCCCTCAGGGCGGGCTGGCCCCTGTTCCAACTCAATGCCCAGCTGGCACCACTCTTCGAATGGACGATGGGGGCCAGCATCTCTGCAAGTAGAGGGGGCCAGCCCACCTGCACCGGTGCTGATCGTCTCCGGAGGCAATCGTGAGGCGGCTCGGCTCGCCGTCAGTTGCGGACAGGGAGAGAAGAAGCGGGCCAAAGTCTGACGTCGTCGTTCGCTTCCCACGACGCGGCGAGCACCATGTTGTGCTCCTTGGTGAGCAGGTAGCAAACGAATCCCGCGAACGCGGACGCGAGAGCCGCCTCGGCCCCCAGACACCACGAATACCAGCCGCAGCCAGGGCGAGCGGCTTTCGCGCCGCCACCTGCGGTCGTCCGTCGAAAGGCCGGCTTCGTTTGTCGCGAGCATGGTCGGATCCGCCAGAGTCGAAAAGCCCGGAGGCGCAGGGCATTGGCGACCACGCTGAAAGAGGACAGGGGATCGCCGCCGCTGCACCGATCGGCGATAGCAGGATGCCGAACGCGGATAATGCACGCCGGCTGCGATCGGCACGCCGACCGCATTGTAAAGGAAGGCTAAGAATAGATTCTACCGGATGTTGCGCATCGTGGCTTCAGACAGCCACGCCCGCGCACGATGCCCATCAAGTCGACCTTGTTCAGGGCTGCGCGCACGGCACGGACCTCAGTCAGCACGTCGATGCAGTAGCGCTCCTCCTCGAACATGCGGGCGGTCGTGATCTTGGCGATAGCCCGCTACCATTACATAATGGCTTGGAAGCCCCATGCCCCGCTGGTCCCATGACCGCCCGATGACCCTCTCTGGCCTGCTGGTGCTGTTCCTAATGTACGTCTTGGTGCCGCTGTGGCTGGCGGCCGGGCTCGCTGACTGGTTGTGTCATCGCGCTGCCGCAATAGAACGGACGAGCGGGGTAAAGGAATCCGCGCTTCATCTCCTGCAGTTCGGTTTGGTCGCCACACCGTTACTGTCGGCGCTCTTTCTCCAAGTGAATGCCGCCATCCTGATGATGATGATCATAGGCCTAACGCTGAACCAAGCCGTGGTGATCTGGGACGTTCGGTACGCGAATGCTACGCGCCATGTGTCGCCTATCGAGCAGCATCTGCACGGTGTGCTCGAGTCCACGCCTGCGGTCGCAACGGCAGTCCTGATCATGTTGCACTGGCAGGAGTTCCGCGGGCTGTTGGGCCGTGGGCCCGCGAGCTTCGCACTGGAGCTGAAGCATGTGCCGCTTCCCGGCTGGTACCTGGCGTTGACCCTCGCCGCGATCATAATTGCTGGTTTCGGCCCTTATGCCGAGGAGATGATGCGCTGCCTCCGAAAGAAGGCGCACTAATGCCATCCGACGGAGGATTCTTGGAGTGGTTGAAAGCCTGCGCGATTGTGGCCGGCTGACCAGCTTCGTCTTTTCGATCGGTGCTTCAGCGCTTCCGTTGCTCGTCCAGCAACATCGACTTCATCTCCGCGATCTCTCGCTGTTGGCTCGCTACGATATTGGCACAGAGCCTTTGTATCTCTGCGGAACGTGCTGACGACTCTTCGCACATAAGTATTGCACCGGCATGATGAGGAATCATCGAGCGAAGGAACTGTTCGTTTCCGATGCCTGCTTGTTCTCGAATACCAAACCAACAAGCAACGCCGAGGATTGCACTCGCGGCGACGGCGATCGTGTTAAGGCGCCGATTGGCATACATGGCGCGCATGACGACCAGCTCAATCAACACCATCGGTGCCGTCATGAGACCGGCCATATAGATTTGATTGAGGTTTGCGTAGACATTCGCGAAGCGGTCGACCATTGCGTACATGAGTGCATACATGATGGCGAACATGAAACCGGTCATCACTGCTAAGTGAACGTAGTGTTTTCCGTGCATCTGCCGGTCGGCTTTTGGCGACATGGCAATCTCTACCTACTGCCGAGCTTGGCTAGCCACGCCTTCAATGCGCCGATCTCTTTTTCCTGATCGGCGATCATCTTCTCAGCCATCCTCTTCAGCTCCGGGTCCTTGCCGTGCTGAATCTCAATCTTCGCCATGGCGATCGCCGCTTGGTGATGGGGAATCATGTTTCGGGCGAAATCGACATCCGCGTCACTGGTGAGCGGCATATCCATGCCCCTCATCATGTTCATGTGGGCCTGCTTGAAGGCCTGAATTACCGGCGGGTCTGAAGGCTTTGGCACCATGTCGGTCATGGTCCGCGCGGGACCCTTGTCCTGCGCGCCTGCGACGCCCATGAAAAGAGTCGCCAGAAAGCACAGTGTGACCAACAGCTTGCTGACTCTCATCTTGGCCTCCGGAGTACTGATTTGGGACAGGGCAGTAGCCGCGTCGCACAAGCCTTCGGGCTCTTTGCCCCTCCAGCTTCAAGAGGAGCAAATCGAAAGGGTTGCAAGATCTGTCGCCAATATTTGGGCCACCTTGCAACGATCGCCAGTGTGCTATGGGCCCGGACGGAGGAAGCCTCTTATTGGTCTTGCGCAGTTGCTCGAGAAAGATAGGCGAGTCGCAACTTTCCACGCCGGCCGTCGAGGGACGCGGCGTCCTTCCATAGCCATTGGGCGCTGGACCGGCACTGCGACGCTTCCTCCAGGACATCTTCCGACACCACGAGCGTCGCGTTGAGCGGCCGGCAGAGACGTTCGAGCCGCTCCGCAACGTTGACGGCGTCTCCAAAGACCGTGAACTCGGCGTGCCGGCCACTTTCCAGAACCCCGCCGATCACAGGGCCGACGTGCAGGCCGATTCCAGCCTCGATCGGAGATTTACCGCGTCGGACCCGCTCCGTGCTCCACGACTGAAGAAGCGTGCTGAGTTCAAGGCTGCACATGATCGCTCTCGCCGAATCATCCGCCTTCGTGTGTGGGTGACCGAACACGGCCATGACGCCGTCTCCGATGAACTTGTCGACGGTGCCGCCGTGCTTGAACACGGCTTCGGTCACCAGTTGCCGATATTCCGACAGGAGCTCGGCAATCACTTCGGGCTCAGTTGTCTCGCTCAGTTGGGTGAACGAGCGCAGGTCGACGAACATGACCACCACCCGCCGGCGGGCGAGGGCAAGGCCAGAAGCGTTGCTCTGGAGTTCCGCGACGACGCCGGGGGAGAAGAAGCGGGCCAGCGTCTGACGGCGGCGTTCGCTTGCGACAGCCTCGGCGAGCACGACGTTGTGCTCCTTGGTGAGGAGGTAGCAGACGAATCCGGCGAAGGCGAAGGCGGCCGCGAGGGCCCCCTCCGCCCCAAACACTGGCCACTCGCTAGCCGCCATGGGATGCACGTGAGCGTGCACCGCGAGGGTGATAGCGAGTAACGACAACCAGCCCGTGAGCACGACGGCTGAGAACAGGACGACGAGGCCCGGTCTCAGACGCAAGGCCGCATGGGTCAGCAGGAGGAAGCCGACGGCCAGTGAGGGCGCCGTCAGGCTGTGGTCGAACATCTGGCTAGAGGCGAAGAGGTGCGCATGAAACAACGCCACGACCAAGAGGGCGTCGACAACGACAAAGGCCACGGTCGCCCACCCAGGCCCGGTTCGTTTGAGCGCAAGCACCAGCGCGACAACGGTCGCTAGACCGTAGCCGCCGATCACCTGCCCGTGCACCAGGACGCTCTCGCCGTGCTGGCTTGCCAGCAGGTTGAGCACGAGGACGGCGAAAACCAGCAGTCGCAGCCAGGCCGAGCGCGTTTCGCGCCGCCACCTGCGCTCTTCCGTCGAAAGGCCGGCTTCGTTCGCCGCCAGCATGGTCAGGTTCGTCAGAGGCGGAACGCCCGGAGGCGAAGCGCATTGGCAATCACGCTGAACGAGGACAAGGCCATCGCTGCCGCTGCAATGATCGGGGACAGGAGGATGCCGAACGCGGGATAAAGCACACCGGCCGCGATCGGCACGCCGGCCGCGTTGTAGATGAAGGCAAAGAAGAGGTTCTGCCGGATGTTGCGCATCGTGGCTTCGGACAGCCGACGCGCGCGCACGATGCCCATCAAGTCGCCCTTGAGCAGGGTTACGCCCGCGCTCTCAATCGCAACGTCCGTGCCGGTGCCCATCGCGATGCCAACATCCGCCGCTGCCAGGGCGGGGGCATCGTTGACTCCGTCTCCGGCCATGGCGACGACACGGCCTTCGGCGCGCAGCTTCTCGATGACCGCACTCTTCTGCTCCGGCAGCACATCTGCCTCCACCTCGGCAATGCCGAGACGTCGCGCGACGGCCTCCGCCGTTGTGCGGTTGTCGCCGGTCAGCATGACGACCCGGATCTTCTCCGAGGTGAGAGCGCGAATGGCCTCGGGCGTCGTGGGCTTCACCGGATCGGCGATGCCGAAGACGGCCGCCGGGGCTCCATCCACGGCGAGGAAGATCGCCGTCGCACCCTCGAGCCGAAGACGCTCGGCTTCCGCCTGCAGGCTGTCCGTACTGGCGCCGAGCTCCTTGAGGAACTTGGCGTTGCCGAGCACCAGCTTGTGTCCGTCAACTGTGCCCGTCACGCCCTTGCCGGTCGGCGAGTCAAAATCGCTTACTTCCGACAAGGCAAGCTTGCGGTCGGCGGCTTCGTTGACGATCGCCAGAGCGAGGGGGTGTTCGCTGGCTTTCTCAGCGCTGGCCGCGAGGGTCAGGACGACGGCTTCGGTGAAGTCCTTGGCCGGGACGATCGCCACCACCTTCGGTTTGCCTTCAGTCAAAGTGCCGGTCTTGTCGACCACCAGCGTGTCGACTCGTTCCATTCGTTCAAGCGCTTCGGCATTCTTGATCAGCACGCCGGCCTGAGCGCCGCGGCCGACGCCCACCATGATCGACATTGGCGTGGCGAGACCAAGGGCGCAGGGGCAAGCAATGATGAGGACCGCGACCGCCGCGACCAGCCCGAACGACAAGCGCGGCTCGGGCCCGAAGATCGACCACGCGATGAAGGCCGCCACGGAAACGGCGATCACGACCGGGACGAAGTATCCGGAAACCTGGTCGGCCAGCCGCTGGATCGGCGCACGGCTGCGCTGCGCTTCCGCCACCATCTGCACGATGCGGGCGAGCATGGTGTCCCGGCCGACCTTGTCGGCGCGCATGATCAGGGCACCGGTGGAATTGAGAGTGCCGGCGATGAGTCTGGCGCCCGTTTCCTTGGTGACGGGCATCGATTCACCGGTCACCATCGATTCGTCGATCGCCGAGCGGCCGCTCACAACTTCGCCATCTACGGGAATTTTTTCGCCGGGCCGCACGCGCAGGCGATCACCCACAGAGATGACGTCGAGTGACACGGTCTCGTCGGTGCCGTCTTCATTCAGTCGCTGGGCGGTTTTGGGAGCCAAGTCCAGGAGGGCCCTGATGGCGCCGGAGGTTTGCGCGCGCGCCCGCAGCTCGAGGACCTGACCCAGAAGGACCAGCACCGTAATGACTGCCGCCGCCTCGAAATAGACTGCCACCGAGCCATCGACGCCGCGGAACGCTGCCGGGAAGAGGCCAGGCGCGAACACCGCCACAACACTGTAGATCCACGCTACGCCGGTACCGATGGCAATCAACGTGAACATGTTGAGGTTGCGCGTGACCAAAGACTGCCAGCCGCGGACGAAAAACGGCCACCCGGCCCACAACACAACCGGCGTCGCCAGCAGCAATTGAAGCCAGTTCGAGGTCTTCTGGCCAAGCAGCATATGAAGCGAGGTGAGGTGTCCGCCCATCTCAAGCGCCACGACGGGCAGGCTGAGAGCGAGACCGATCCACATGCGACGTGACATGTCGATCAACTCGTGGTTCGGCCCGTCGTCGAGCGTTACCTCGGCAGGCTCCAGTGCCATGCCGCAGATGGGACAGCTCCCGGGGCCGACCTGCCGGATCTCCGGGTGCATGGGGCAGGTGAAGATCGTACCGGGAGCAACGGGTGGCGCCGCTTCCGCTGCCTGGGGCTTCAGGTAGCGTTCGGGCTCGGCGGTGAACTTCTGCAGGCACTTGGGATTGCAGAAATAGTA
>CAYRBQ010000018.1:0-19083 GCA_964422305.1 uncultured Reyranella sp.
GGCCGAAGCCAGAGCTTCGAGCACGTCCGCGCCCGGTGGGGCGACGTTCCGGGCCCGCCTGCGCGGCGGCCTGCCCTATGGTCCCGCGATCGCGGCCGGCGGTCTCTGGGTCGCGGCGTTGCGGATCGCGGGCTGAGGGCAACGCGATGAACAGCAAGCGCATGGTCTTTCTGCTGCTGGCGGTCATCGTCGCCGGTGCTACCGCCTTCCTGGCGCGGGCGTGGCTGCAGGCCGAACGCGCGGCCGTGATGGCGCAGGTCGGCGTGAAGCCGCAGGCCGCGGCGCCGGCCAAGCCCGCCGTCCAGGTCCTGGTGGCGCGCCATGCACTCCGCGCCGGCCAGATGATCAAGGCCGAGGATCTGCGCTGGCAGCCCTGGCCGCAGGGCAACCTGCCGGCGACCTACATCGTCGAGGGCAAGCGCTCGATCTCGGACTTCGCCGGTGCGATTGCGCGCAGTCCGCTGCATGTCGGCCAGCCGGTGGTCGAGAGCGAGCTCATCATGCCGGGGGCGCGCGGCTTTCTTGCGGCCGTGCTGCGGCCGGGAATGCGCGCCGTCAGCGTGCCGGCGACGCCGACCTCCACGGTGTCGGGCTTCATCTACGCCGGCGACCGCGTCGACGTCATGCTGACCCACGTGCTGACGTCCACCGTCAACGAGAAGGAGCAGCACTCCGCGACTGAGACGATCCTGCGCAACGTGCGCGTGATCGCGGTCGACCAGAAGGTCGACTTCGTTCCTGGCGACAAGCCCGAGCCGGCCCGGACCGCGACGCTCGAGCTCACGACGAAGCAGGCCGAGATCGTGACGCTCGCCGTCAAGATGGGCGAACTCTCGCTGGCGCTGCGCAGCCTCCAGACCGGCGACGACGAGGGCGGCGAGGCGGCCAACGACGACGCCCAGGCCGACGCCACGCACAGCTTCACCCAGGACTCCCACGTCAGCCCGCTGATCCGGCGCCCGGCTCCGCCGGCCGCAACGGGAACCGCGGCGATCAAGGATGCCGTGTTCGTCTTGCGCGGCTCGAAGAGCACCAAGCAGGAACTCGACGGGTCGACGCCGGTCGATTCGGGCGCCGCCGCTCCGGGCAGCCAGAACCCAGACAATTCGAAGCCCGACAAGCCGGGCGCCAAGACCACCGTCTTCAACAACAATAATTCAGGCGTGCCGCAATGACCCCCTTCCTTGCACGTGCCGTCGCCCCGGCGATCTGGCGATACGCCGGATCGACGCTTGCGCTGCTGGCTTCGATGGCCCTCGTTGCCCATCCGTCAGTAGCCTTCGCCCAGGTCGTGGTCGTCGACCCGGATTCCGCGGCCGGCAAGGCCCAGGCTGCCAAGGCCAAGGCGACCAGCAGCAACACCAAGAAGAGCACGCGCAAGAAGACGGCGACCGACGAGGTCTCCGACGATCTCAACCGGCGAGAGGCAGAGCGTGCGGCGCAGTTCATGCGAAGCCTTTCGGCGACACCACAAACGGCCGCGCCATCGGCGGCCGCTCCTGCCGCCGCGACGGCGGCCATCGAACCGGCCAAGCCCGCGGTCGACAACCTGCCGCCGACCGTGGCAGCGATCCCGCCGCGTCCGCCGATCTCCAGCGCCGCCCTCACGCCCGAGGTCCAGGTCTCGCGACCGATGATGGACCCGCCGCAGATGCCGGCGGTGGCATCGCCTGCCACGGCGGAGCGATCCAGTCCGATCATCCAGGCGCAGCAGGCTCCGCAACCCGTGCCGATCCAGCCTCCGGCATCGGCCGGCGGTGGCGGTCAACCGGCCGTCATCAGCGGCGGCGGAGCGCCCGGCCGGGCGTTCGGCCAGAGCCAGATCGTCCCAGCCCAGCCTCCGACCCTCACGCTCGAGATCAACAAGGGTACGGCGCTGAAGCTTCCCGGCCCGGCCGCGACCGTGTTCGTGGCGGCGCCCGACATCGCCGACGTCCAGGTGCGTTCGCCGACCATGGTCTACGTTTTCGCCAAGAAGCCGGGCGACACCGTGCTCTACGCGGTCGACGCCCAGGATCGCGTGCTGCTCAATACCATCGTCAGCGTCACCTCGCCGCTCAGCCGCATCAAGGGCGCGCTCGACACGCTGCATCCTGCCAACGGCGTGTCCTACGACAACCAGGGTGAGACGATCGTCCTCTCCGGCACGGTGCGTTCGACCGCCGTCGCCGAGGATGCCCGCCGGCTCGCCCTGCAGCACGTCAACAACCAGGCTTCCAAGGTCGTCAACAACATCCGCGTCGATGCGCCGACCCAGGTGCAGCTTCGCGTCAAGGTCGCGGAGGTGCGCCGCGACGCCCTGAAGCGCGTCGGCATCAACTGGCAGAACATCAACAACTTCGCCCTCTACGGCCTCAGCGCTTTCGGCATCAGCGCCGGCGTGGGCGCCGCCGTGCGAACGGTCACCAACATCGGCGGCTCGGCGACCGGCGCCATCGCGCTTCAATCGGGCGACCTCAACGGCTTCATCGACCTGCTTGCGACCCAGAACCAGGCGACCGTGCTGGCCGAGCCGAACCTGATTGCGATGTCCGGCGAGACCGCAAGCTTCCTGGCCGGCGGCGAAATCCCGGTGATCGTCCCGCAAAGCGGCACCGGAGTGGCGACGATCGCGGTTTCCTACAAGCAGGTCGGCGTGAGCCTTGCCTTCACGCCCACCATCATCGGCGACCGCATCAACCTGAAGGTCGCGCCGGAGGTCAGCCAACTCTCGACCGAAGGCTCGGTCAGCGTGCCGCTGACCGCGACGTCGGTCGTGACTGTCCCGGCGATCAAGACGCGCAAGGCCAACACGACGATCGAGCTCGGCAGCGGCCAGAGCTTCGCGATCGCCGGGCTCCTGCTCGCGACGTCGCAGCAGGACGTCCAGAAGATCCCGTGGCTGGGCGATGTCCCCGTTCTCGGCTCGCTGTTCAAGTCCGACGCCTACCAGCGCGGCGAGACGGAGCTCGTCATCATCATCACGCCGTACTTCGTCGAGCCGGTGAACGGAAAGCTGCGCACGCCGCTCACCGACCGCGTGCCGCCGACCGACGCCGACCGGCTGGTCTACCAGCGGCTCAACCATCCGACCCCGCCGCGCCGCGTCGCGGTGGGACGAGAGACGCAGACGGTCGGTCCGACGGCCGGATTCAAGCTGGATTAGGTGCGACCATGAGATCTGCCATCGTCGTTCTCCTCGCGTGCGGGCTGGCCGCCTGCGCAAATCCCGTCGCACAGCAGGCAGCTGTGGACACGCGCCACGATGCGGTCCGTGCCGACAGCATGCTTGCCGTCAACTTCGGGCCGCATGGCGGGGCGCTGGGCGCCACGCAGGTCGCCGAGCTCAAGGCCATGGTCAGCGCCGGCCGGCGCGCCCAGCGCGACGAGTTCGTCGTGGTGAGCGACGGGTCGGGTGGCGCCCTGCAGCAGGCCTATGCCCAGCGCGTGAGCCACGCGCTGTCCCAGGCCGGCGCACGATGGGTCAGCACGTCGGTCGACCGTCAGATGGCGACCGGACCGGGTGCCGTCGTCATCGTGCGGTCGGAGTATCTGATCGCGAGCAACCTCTGCCCGAACTACAATCCGGCCTCGCAGTGGAACCCCAATGAAGCGGCCATGCCGGGCTTCGGCTGCGCCGATGCCTACAACATGGGCCAGATGCTGGCGCGGCCACGCGACGCCGCGGTGGGCCGCTCGCCGGGGCCGGCCGACGGCACGGTCACGGCCGAGGCGATAGCGCGCTACCGCGACGGCAAGGTGAAGGCTCTGAACACGTCGGGCATGTCCCCGGTCGGCGGCGGTACCTGACGGGTGATGGCGATGTCGATGTCGGCCACGCAGCGTCTCGCGGTTGAACCCGGCGAGGAAGCACCGCCGCTCTCGGTTATGGCCTTCATCGCCGATCCGAACGCCCTGCCGCGCATCTCGGCGGACCTCTTCGGCCTGACGCTCGGCAAGGCCAACATCCGCGAAGGAAATATCGACTCCGCCCTCGCGGTCGCCGAATGGCCGCGCGATCTCGACTTGCTGATCATCGACGTGACGGGAGCCGTCGATCCCATAGCCGATGCCGCGGCCCTGAAGACGGCCTTGCCGGGCGGCTGCCTCGTGATCGGCGTCGGCAGCATCAACGATGTCGCGCTCTACCGCGAGCTTCTGCAGGTTGGGTTCAACGACTATCTGGCGTTGCCGTTTGCCGAAGGCGCCGTCGCGCGTGCCGTCGAACGGGCAGTCGAGGTCCGCGAGCGTGTCGGCGCCGTTCCGGCATCGACGCATCCGATGCAGAAGGACGCCAAGCCCAGGACGCTTTCCGTGATCGGCGCCAGAGGCGGTGTCGGCGCGACCACGACCGCCATTTCCATCGCGTCGATGCTCGGCTCGAGGCTCGGCGAGGAGATCTTGCTGATCGACTTCGACCTGCATTACGGCTCGATGATGCTGGCGCTCGACCTCGAGGCGATCGATGCCCTGCGCGAGGCGCTCGACCAGCCGGATCGCATCGACGCGCTGTTCATCCAGCAGGTCGCCCAGAAGAAGAGCGAGTACCTCTATGCAATGGGCGCCGAGGAGCCGCCGACTTCCGGGTTCCAGGCACGCCCGCACGCCGCCCACGATTTCCTGCGCTCCGTGCATCGTCGCTTCCGCTGGGTCGTGGTCGACGTTCCTCGGGGTGACCCGGCCCTGCAGAGGCAGCTCATCGAGGCGTCGACCGACATATTGATCGTCACCGACCTGTCGTTGCCCGGTGTTCGCGATGCCATGCGGTTGCAGCAGGTGATCCACGACGTGGCGCCTCAGTCCCGCCTGCTCGTGGCGACGGGCGGGGCGATCGAAGCACGCCGCTCGGCGGTGAAGGTCGCCGACGTGGAGCGGACCCTGAAGCGCAAGGTCGACTGCAGGCTGCCGGCCGATCCGACCTCCACGCTCACGGCCGTCAACTTCGGCAAGCCGCTGCCGGAAGCCACTCCGAACAGCCCGATCGTGAAGGCGTTGCGGCCGCTGGTCGCCGGACTCGACGCGCGGGGAGGGGGTGGACCTGTCTCCGCGAAGCCCAAGGCCGCATCCCTGCTGTCGCGCTTCCGGCTGCCGGGAAAGAAGAAGTAGGCGGTCATGTTCGGGCTTCGGAGCAGGAAGGCAGGGCAGGAAGAGGTCGCCGGCGCGGGCGCGCTCGATCGGCTCGGCCGCCGCAGCCTGGTGGATGCGCGGGCCGACGCCGGACCCGCGGACAGGGCTGAGCGGCTGACCGTGGCCGTCGCGAGCCTCGCCGGAACAGTGGGCGCGCAGCTCGCCAAGCTGGTCAAGGCGGGCGTGCCGGCCGGTGAGGCGACGCGACAGGCAGGCGTGCTGACGCAGGCCCATTTCCGCAGCCACGGTGTGCTGCTGACGCCGCTGGAGCTGCGCGGCCACGTCGCCGACGTGCTGCGCCCCGTCCTTCCGGCCACCAGCTTCGACGTTCCTCGCCGTACCGAGCAGGCACCTCCGGCTGGCACCGAGCCGGCGCCGGCGAGCCCCTCCGAGGTCTCGCCACCCGACCCGCCCGTCGCAGCCGCGCCCGCCGCGGCGGTCGTTTCGGCCCCGGCACCAGCACCGCGTGCCGTCGTCGCGCCGCGCCCGGCAATGCGGCCCGCCGAAGCGCCGGCGCGAGCCGAGGCGGCGGAGAAATCGGCAAGCCATCTGTCGCGTGCCAAGGTCGACGAGGCCCGGCGCGTGGTGCAACCCGCCGTCATGTCGAGGATCGACATCGCCGCGGCGGTGAGCCTGCCGCGCAACGAGCTGGTGCGTCAGCTCGAGGGCTTGGCTGCCGAGGTGCTGGCCGAGAACCGCATTCAGCTCAACCGCCCCGAACAGGCAGACCTCGTCTATCAGATCGTCAACGACATGCTGGGCCTCGGCCCGCTCGAGCCGCTGCTCGAGGACGAGAGCATCACCGACATCATGATCAACGGCCCGAAGCAGATCTACATCGAGCGCGGCGGCAAGCTCGACCTGACGTCGGTGACGTTCGAGGACAATGCGCACCTGCTCAACGTCTGCAACCGCATTGTCAGCCGCATCGGCCGGCGTGTGGACGAGGCGAGCCCGATCTGCGACGCGCGCCTGCTCGATGGTAGCCGCGTCAACATCATCATCCCGCCGCTGGCGATCGACGGTGCGTCGGTGTCGATTCGCAAGTTCGGCAAGCGGCAGATCGGCTTCGACCAGATGGCGCAGCAGGGCAACATCTCGCCGGCGATGGCGACGGTGATGCGCATCGCGGCCCGCTGCCGCCTCAACATGGTCGTGTCGGGTGGCACGGGTTCGGGCAAGACGACGATGCTGAACGCGCTGTCGGGCATGATCGACAACGGCGAGCGCGTCGTCACGATCGAGGACGCGGCCGAACTGCGCATGCAGCAGCCGCACGTGGTGCGGCTGGAGACCCGGCCGGCCAACCTCGAGGGCAACGGCGAGATCACCATGCGTGACCTCGTCAAGAATGCGCTCCGCATGCGCCCCGACCGCATCATCCTGGGCGAGGTGCGCGGCCCGGAGGCCATCGATCTCCTGCAGGCGATGAACACCGGCCACGATGGATCGATGGGCACGTTGCACGCCAACCGGCCACGCGAGGCGCTGACGCGACTCGAGAACATGGTCACGATGGGGGTGTCCAACCTTCCGCCCAAGGCGATTCGCAGCCAGATCGCCGGCTCGCTGCAGATGATCGTCCAGATCAGCCGCATGCGCGACGGCGTGCGCCGGGTCACCCACATCACCGAGGTGATGGGCATGGAAGGCGACGTCGTCATCACGCAGGATCTCTTCACCTACGAATTCAAGGGCGAGAGCAGCGACGGCAAGCTGACGGGCGCCTTCAAGAGTTCGGGTCTGCGACCGCACTTTCTGCCGCGCGCCGCCTACTACGGGCTCGACAAGGTCCTGATGGAAGCGATCGGATGAGCGCCGGGCATCCCCTCAGCGCCGATCAGGTGGCGCTGCTGGTGGCAGCGGGCGCAGGGCTGACCTTCGTCACGCTCTGTGTCGTGTTCGGGGGCATCCTCGCGGAACGGCGCCTGCGTGACCGGCTCGAGGATCTCGAGAGCCGCACAAAGGGCGGTACGCGCAAGCTGCAGATGGCAACGCTGCGCCGCGTCGACAAGACGGGGCGCCTGCCGACGCTCGACAAGCTGCTGTGGCGCTGGTTCCCCAATGCCGGCACGGTCCGCCGCAAGCTTCAGACCTCGGGCACGACCATGACGCTCGGCGACTTCGCCTTCATGTCGTTGGCGATCTCGATGGGCATGGCCTTCCTGCTTTACCTCGTACTCGATCTGGCGCCGGGTGTTGCACTCGGCGGATCGCTCGGCATCGGCATCGGCCTGCCCAACGTCTGGCTGGGCTGGAAGGCGCGCAAGCGTGCCAAGCAGTTCAACCTGCTCTTTCCCGAGGCCATCGACCTGATCGTTCGTGCGCTGCGCGCCGGCCTGCCGGTCCAAGAGGCGATCGGCAACGTCGCCCGCGACATCAAGGATCCGGTCGGCGCCATTTTCCGTCGCGTCCAGCAGGAGGTGCAGCTCGGCGTGCCGATCGAGGCGGCGCTGTGGCGGGTCGCCAGTACCGTCCAGACCAACGAGTTCAACTTCCTGATCGTGTCGCTCTCCATCCAGCGCGACACCGGCGGCAACCTGGCCGAGACGCTGGCCAACCTCAGCATCCTGCTGCGCGCTCGTCAGCAGCTCCGCCTGAAGATCCGCGCCTTCACGTCGGAAGCGCGGACGACGATGATGATCATGGTGGGCCTGCCGTTCCTCGTCGGCGGTGGCCTGTTCCTGATCTCGCCGGGCTACATCGGCCCGCTGTTCAGCACCGAGACCGGCCAGATGATCGCCGCAGGCGCGGCATGCAGCATGGGGCTCGGCATCTTCATCATGAACAAGATCGCCACGATCAAGGTCTGAGCCGGCGATGGACCCGGTCCTTTCCGAGAAGAGTTTCGCGATCATCATCGCGGCCACGAGCTTCGTCATCGTGTGGGCCGTCTGGATGGCGCTGACCTTCGAGCCGCCGATCGAGGCGAGGTTGCGCGCGCTCAGGACGCGCCGCGTCAAGTCCCGCGGCGAGCGGCCGGCAACGTCGAAGGTGTCGAAGAAAACCACCTCGATCGGGCTGATGCGCCAGCTCGCTGGCCGGCTGAATCTGCTGCGCGGTGCGGCGGCCGATCAGACGACCCTCAAGCTTCGCCAGGCCGGCTTCCATTCGCGCGACGCAGCGGTCGTCTTCGTCTTCGTGAAGCTCGCGCTGCCGCTGTCGCTCGGCTTCCTGATGATCATGCTGACGTCGGTGACCCGCCTGCTGGAGGTGCCCGAGGATCTCGCCCTGCCGGTCAGCATCGGAGCGGTGCTCGCAGGCTTCCTGATCCCCGACCTGTACATCAAGAACGAGGCGACCAAGCGCAGCGAGATCCTCACGCAGCTCCTGCCGGAGGGGCTCGACCTGCTGACGATCTGCGTCGAGGCCGGGCTCAGCATCGATGCCGCGTTTCGTCGCGTTGCCAAGGAGATGCAGGGCTCGATGCCCGAGCTGGCCATCGAGTTCGAGATGACGGCCGTGGAGCTGACCTATCTGCCCGACCGTCAGCAGGCCCTCGAGAACATGGCCGGCCGGTCCGATTCCCCCGCCGTGAGCGCCCTCGTCAACGCGCTGCGCCAGACCGAGAAATACGGCACGCCGCTCGCGGCCTCGCTGCGCGTCCTCAGCCAGGAATTCCGTCAGACCCGCGCGTCGAAGGCCGAGGAGAAGGGCGCCCGCATGCCGGCACTTATGACAGTGCCTCTGATGGTTTTCATCTTGCCGACGCTCATCACGGTGCTTCTCGCGCCGGCTCTCATGTCGGCATTCTCTTGACATAATTGATAATGAACTCTACGCATTAAGACATATTGCTAAGAATTTTCTTGAAGTGATTTTGCCCGACGGGCGCCATTCATAGGGACAGAGGATGCTGCGATCGATTCGAGCAGCGTTGGCTTTCACCATTCGCCGATATCCGGTGCTCCAGCATGCCGGCCGGAAGCTGAAGCCGAACCCGAAGTCGCTTGCCCACGACGATAGCGGCGTCTCCGCCATCGAGTTCGCGGTCGTCGCGCCGGTGGTCCTGATGATCGGCATCGGCATGCTGAAGTTCGGCGTCGCGATGACGCACTACATGCTGCTCAACAATGCCGCCGCGCAGGGTGCGCTGGCCCTCGCGCTGAGCCGCGGCACGACGACCCCGTACACGACCACCGGCACGGCGATCACCAATGCCGCGCCGAGCCTGACGAGCGGCAGCATCACCAAGACCACTACGATCAACGGTACCGCGTGCACGACCGACACCGGCTGCGCGTCGTCGATGGTCGCAGGTCAGACCGCACGCGTGACGCTCAGCTATCCGTGCGATCTCACGGTGATGGGCATCGACTTCAAGCCGGGTTGCACGCTGTCGGCGCAGAGTTCGCAGATGATCCAATGAGGGGGCACTGATCATGGTACACTCCGCATTCTCCGCACTGTCGCGGGCCCGCGCGATCTGTCGCGACCGCAAGGGCTCGGTGCTGGTGATCTTCGCCACCGCGGTTCCGGTGCTGGTCGGTCTCACCGGGCTTACCGTCGATGTCGGACGCGCTCTCGCTGCCAAGAGCGCGCTGGCCTCGCAGACGCAGGCCGCCGCGCTGGCCGGTGCCTACGCGATGCAGAGCGCCAATTTCACCCAGACCACGGTGTCGAACGCCATCAGTGCCTGGAACACCGCCAACCCGCCATCGGGCGTCACCGTCGCCAGCTCGACTCCGACGCTGAAGTGCGTGACGTCGACGTCGAGCCTGCCCAGTTGCAACGGCACCAGTCCGAACGCGGTCTCGGTCACTCAGACCGCGACCGTGTCGACCTATTTCCTGAAGGCGCTCGGGCGTGAGAACTTCACCCTGACGTCGACGGCGACGGCGGCCAAGGCAGGCGGCAATGCGAAGTCGCTGAACGTCATGTTCGTTCTCGACGCCACCGGTTCGATGGGTGAGACCGACAGCAACTGCACCGTTCCCAACGTCAGGAACCCGTCGCGCTTCAAGTGTGCCCTGCATTCCATCCAGAGCGTGCTGAAGGTGATGCCGACCTCGCTCGACAAGGTCGGGCTGATGATCTTCCCGGGCATGGGCACGCAATACAGCCCGACATCCCATCCCTGCCCGACGCAGCCATCGTCGGTGCCGTACTACACGACGAACATCAAGTACCAGATCGGAACCACGTTCGATAACACCTACAACGACGGCAACGGCAATCTGGTGAACACCTCGCCCATGATCCAGGCCGTCGGCAACGGCACGGCGCTGACGGCGTGCGTGACCAACAAGGGTGGTCAGGGCAGCCATGCCGCGGAGGTGATTACCAAGGCACAGGCCGCGATGCCGGCAGTCGTGGCGGGCACGCAGAACGTCATCATCTTCCTGAGCGACGGCGATGTCAGCGCTTCGCTGTCGCAGCTCAACAACCAGTCGTCGAAGGTGAGCAAGCAGTGCGGCCAGGCCGTGACCGCCGCGCAGGCCGCCACGGCTGCCGGCACGAAGGTCTATTCGGTCGCCTACGGGGCGGGGACCAGCGGCTGCTCGTCGGACGACACCTACAAGCCCTGCACGACGATGAAGGCCATCGCGTCGGACTCGACGACGTTCTACACGACCAACTCGAGCTGCAACATCAACGGGTCCGCCAACCCGGTGACGCAGTTGCCCGACATCTTCAAGGCGATCACCACGTCGCTGACCAAGCCCAGGCTGATCCCCAACTGAGCCGCGCGGCGGGCGCATCGAGCAGGCGTCTGCCGCAAAATCTTGCGGTATCTGTTGCGACGCTCCGCAATACTTTGATATCCTTCGCTTCCTGAAGCAGCGTCGGAAAGTCCTCGGATTGCAATGAAGCTGGCGCCGATCCTCAGTGCGGCCCTGTCGCTTTTGCTGGCGGCATGCGGCGCGGACTTTGGCGGCTCGGCGGCCAAGGGCGACGACTACACCTCGTCGGTCGAGCAGGCCGACGAAGCCCGCAAAGCCGGCAACTACGACATCGCCATTCCCCTCTATGGACGCGCCTTGCAGGCCAAGCCCGACGGGGTCGAAGCAAAGCTGGGCCTCGGCCAAGCCTACTTGTCGATCGGTGCGCCGGAGGAGGCGGCCGCGGTGTTCCGCGACGTACTGGCGAAGCGCACCGGCGACGCGGCCGCGCGGCGCGGCCTCGCGACGGCGTTGATATCGACCGGCCAGACCGAGCTCGCGGAGCGGCAGCTCGAGGCCGCGTTGCAGGCCGATCCGCGCGATTATCGCGCCCTGAACGCCATGGGAGTCGTGCTCGACATGCAGGGGCGTCACGCCGCCGCCCAGGACAAGTATCGCCAGGGCATAGAGATCGCGCCCGACTACGCTTCCCTCCGCAATAACTTCGGCCTGTCGCTGGCGATCTCGGGCAGCGCGCCGGAGGCCATCCAGCAACTCGCGCCGCTCGCCCGCGCCCGCGGGGCCGATGGGCGAACGCGCCAGAACCTGGCCTTCGCCTACGCCATGGCCGGCGACTTGGAGAACGCGCTGCAGGTCAGCCGCCAGGATCTGAGCGAGGCCAACGCCCAGCGGCAACTCTCCTACTTCATGCAGCTCAAGGCCTTGCCGGTGGAGGCGCGCAGCGCCGAGCTGCGGCGGAATCCGAATTTCTTTCCCCAATCGGGTGGTCCCGTCTAGGCTTCGGCCGAAGGGAGAAACCATGAAGCTTGCCACGACGATTCTCGCGACCGTTGCCGGCATGGTGCTGGCCTCGGCGGTGTGGGCACAGGTGCCGCGCAGCAGCGTGGACGTCGCAGCGACGGCCGGCGTGCCGGAGTTCCGCGACCCCAAGACCGGCCAGGTCTGGACGCCGCTCAACGTGGGCCAGGGCCCGCTCAGGAATCCGACACCGAATGAACTGGCATTCGATCCGCTCGGCCAGGCTGTGCGGCTGCAGGGCGTGGTAATCCAGCGGCCGGGCCTGGCCGTCACCGGCTGGGCAGAGCCGAGCGCGGGACCATCGGTGCCGCTGGTGACCATCGACAACGCCACGCTGCGCGCCATCGCCGGCAAGCGCTGGCAGGTGGTGCTCTACGTCAACAACAACAGTGCCGGCACGCTGGCGCCGATGATCGACTGCCGCTTCACCAATTCCGGCAAGCTGGTCGAGGAGACACGTGCGCTGTTGCCGGCGATGGGGGCGGGTGTGCGCGCGGGTCTGACGATCCACGGGCCCAAGACCGACCTGTTCGTCGACCGGGCCCACTGCCGCATCGTTTCGCCCTAGGGCGGGCTAGCCCTGCACCGAGTAGCCGCCGTCGACGGTGATGGCGGCACCCGTCACATAGTCGGACGCCGCGGCGGCGAGGAACACCGCGATCCCGGCAAAATCGTCCGGCGTGCCCCAGCGGCCGGCCGGCGTGCGCTTCAGCACCGAATCGTGCAGCGCCGGCACATCCCGCCGCGCTCGCTGCGTCAGTGCAGTGTCGATCCAGCCGGGCAGGATCGCGTTCACCTGGATGTTGTCCTTGGCCCAGGCCGTGGCCATCGCCTTGGTCATCTGCACGATGCCGCCCTTGCTGGCCGCGTAGGCGGTCGTGAAGGACGCGCCGAAGATCGACATCATGGAGCCGATGTTGATCATCTTGCCCGAGCCGCCCTTCTTCATCTCGGGATAGGCCGCTTGGCTGCACAGGAAGGCGCTCGTCAGGTTGCTGTCCATCACCTGATGCCACTCGGCGAGCGTATATTCCTGGGGCTGCTTGCGTATGTTGATGCCGGCATTGTTCACCAGGATGTCGAGCCGTCCATGCGCCTTCGCGGCCCCCGCCACCAGGGCGCGGCACGATTCCTCCTTCAGGACGTCGACCGTCATCGCGCTCGCCGTGGCGCCGAGAGCCTGCAGTTCCTTCACCGCGGCATCGTTCTTCGCGGCGTCGCGTCCGGCAACGACGATGGTCGCGCCAGCGCGCGCCATTCCCTTGGCCATTCCAAGGCCGATGCCGCCGTTGCCGCCGGTGACGACGGCCACGCGGCCGGAAAGATCGAACAACTGCATCGCTTGTGCCTCCGCTTTCACGGCCGTCTGTATAGCGAGCCGATGCAACCGAATACAGGTCGTGCCGTTAGTCCGGCACGAGTTCGCAATCCGTCGGCCGGGCTGACCGGCGGGAGGCGAACAAGGGTGGCGACGGTCGCGAGACCGTCGCCATTTTTTTGTGCGGATTGAATTGTTGGCGCGATGCCGCCGTCACGGACTGGCGACTGCTTCTACTTCCGGCGCGGTGCGCCTGTCTTGTCATCCTTGGCCGGCACGGCGCCCTGCTTGGCATCGGAATCGATCAGGTTGAGCAGATCGTCGGGAAGCGGCTCGCTGGCGATCTCGTCGTACATGGCATGAAGCTGCTTCTGCAGCCACATGTCGAACGGACGCTCGGCGGTCCGCGGCCTGGGCCGAGCCGGTCCTCCAGCGCGGTTTCCATCCTCCGGCTTGTCGTCGTCATTGGCCATAACACGCTCCCCGGAGGCGGAAGACCACTCCGCGGGATCCTGTCCGACCCATCCAACTCTCCCCCTGGGACCACTCATCACTATTTCACACTCGCCCACAGTGTTTGAAAAGGGGGATCAGCGATCTCCCACGCGATCCTCGTCGACCTCGGCTTCGGCCGTGGGGCTCCGCCGATCGGCGTCGCCCGCGGGATGCCTCGTCTCGCCCTCGAGCAGCAGGCGCTCGAGCGTGTCACGCGCACGGGAGATTCGGCTCTTCACGGTACCCACCGACACACCGGTATGGTCGGCGATCGTCTCGTAGGGAAGTCCTTCGAGGACCGCGAGCAGCAGTGCTTCGCGCTGCGCCGGTGCCAGCTTGCCGAACGCCGACATGAACTCGCGCATCACCAGGCCGCTGTCCTGATGCGGCGGATGGGAAAGCGACTCCGCGATGGCGGTATCGACCGGGACGGTGGGCCGGCGGCGTCGCAGCCCGGAGATGAACTCGTTGCGCTGGATGCGGAACAGCCAGGCAGCGAGGTTCGTCCCGGGTTGGAAGCTGTTGCGGCCGGTCAACGCCTTGATGACGGTGTCGTGGACGAGATCGTCCGCTGCGTCGCGGTCGCGCGTCAGCGACAGGGCATAGATGCGCAGGCGAGGCAGGACGTTCTTGAGCTGCTCGTGGAAATCGTGAGCCTCGTTGTCCTGCAGAGTCTGCGGGGCCATTGCTTTCTCCCGAATGGTGCGATGCATGACGAATCAACGCCGCGCAGGCGATTTGGTTACATCGACCGCGGCGCCCGAGTTCAAGCCTTTGAAATTGCGAAGAAAATCGCCTAGGAGAGCTTGTCCGAGAGAAGCTTCCGGGCGCGCGAGACGCGTGCCTTGAGTGTGCCCACTGAACAGCCGCAGAGACTTGCCGCTTCCTCGTAGGAGAAGCCGCCGGCGCCGATCAGCACCAAGGCTTCGCGGGATTGCGGGCTCAGCTTCCAGAGCTCGGACGAGAGTTCCTTCAACGCCAGCGTCGCTTCCGGATTGTCGACGGCTGGAAGGGGCGTCGCCGCCTCGTCGTCGATCGTAACGGGCCGCCGCCGCTGCGTGCGCAGATCCGAGTAGAAGCGGTTTCGCATGATCGTGAAGAGCCAGCCCTTGAGGTTGGTGCCTGGCGTGAACTGATTCTGCTTGTCGAGCGCCGCCAGAATCGTGTTCTGCACGAGATCGTCAGCCGTCTCGCGCTCGCGGCACATGAAACGCGCGAACGCACGCAGATCAGGAAGGAGTGCCACAATCTCCTGTTTCATCATCCTTCTATCTGGGGGTTGTCGCGTCATCTGGAAGGGGGAAAGTCGAAGAGCAACCGCAGGACGCAACGGACGTTGTGGCGGCGAGACGTCAAACGCCAACCTCAACCACGGAGCGAATGATGAATTGGGATCGTATCGAAGGTAACTGGAAACAGATGACGGGCAAGGTCAAGGAGCAGTGGGGCAAGCTCACCGACGACGACATCACCGTCATCGGCGGCAAGCAGGAGCAGCTCGTCGGCCGTATCCAGGAACGCTACGGAGTCGCGAAGGACGAAGCCGAGCGCCAGGTCAACAATTGGGTGGGCCGCATCTGATCGCGTCGCCTCCCGGGCCGGGCGAGCCGGCCCGGGCTGCGGGGGAACCCGCAGTGAAGATGAGCGTTGTGTCATGAGTTCGAATTTTCGGAGAGAGACATGGGTCGTGCCGCCATTCTCTGGTTGCTGGGCGTGCCTATTCCGGTGCTTCTACTGATGTGGGCGCTGGGTTGGCTTCATTAATGCCGCCGCAGGCGGCGTTCAGCAGGCACGCCGCAGCCGACGCGGGGCAGCGTCGGCGAAAATGACCGCGAGGTCTGGCGTCGATTGATGGGTTGTCAGCAGTCGCCTGCGGCGTACTGTAACGATCATCAACCGGCGGCCGACGAAGATTTTGAGCGAAGAGGGAGAGGTCAGTGGCGGACGGGCAAGCATCCAAGAAGATGTCAGAGGCGATCAGCAGGACGCTGCCGTTCCTGCGCCGCTACGCGCGCGCCGTGACCGGCTCCCAACAGCAGGGCGACGAATGGGTACGCCTGTGCGCGGAAGTCGCCGTAAGGCAACCCGAGCTGATTGCCGACGCGGAAGATACCAAGCTCGGGGTGTTCGCCCTGTTTCACCGCCTTCGCCAGCCCTTCGGCGAGATCGAAGCCGGTGCGACCGGCAACGAAAGCGTGCGGGGGCGACTCAAGGAATCGTTGACCGACATGGCGCCGATGCAGCGTCAGGTTCTGCTCCTGACGGTGCTGGAGGGCTTCACGGTGGCCGACGCCGCGCACATTCTCGGCGTGGACGTCGACGTTGCCGAACGCAGTCTCGAGGAGGCCCGCAGGGAGCTGCAGCGCGTCGCTTCGGTTCGCGTCCTCGTCATCGAGGACGAGGCTGTGATCGCGCTCGACGTCGCCGACATCGTCCGCAATGCCGGCCACGAGGTCGTGGGTATCGCCGCGACCGAGAAGGCGGCGATCGACCTGGCGAAGAAGCATTCTCCGCATCTCGTGCTCGCCGACATTCAGCTCCGGGGAGCGGACAGCGGCATCTCGGCGGTAAACCAGATCATGAAGTCCATGTCGGTGCCGGTCATCTTCGTCACCGGCTTCCCCGAGCGTCTGCTCACCGGCAAGCAGGTCGAGCCGGCTTTCGTGATCTCCAAGCCCTTCGACCCCGACCTTCTTCGTGCGGCTATCGCGCAGGCGCTCGATACCGTATCGATCTGATCCCGGGACGCGACGATGCTGGCGCGATGGTCGCTTCGCTCCAAGCTCGTCGTGCTGGCCGCGCTCGCCTTGCTGCCGGTGCTGGGACTGGCGGCGTGGCAAGCACGGATCGAGCAGAGGGCCACGGCGTCGCAAGCGAGCGCCGCGCTCTCTTTTGCCGCCGAGCTCGCGGTGGCAAGGTATGCCGAACTGATCGCCGCATCGACCCGCCTGCTGTCGGCTGCCTGCCTCAACGATTCAGTGGAACTCGCCGCGAGCCTGGCGCCCGTACCTGCCGACGTCGGGCGTTGTGAGACCTATCTGTCGAGGCTGCTCGCCGCCTTTTCCGAACAGTATTCGGCCATCCTCGTCACCGACGAGCAGGGCGTGGCGCGCTGCGCGAGCACGCCCACTGCCATCGGCATGAACTTCGCCGACCGCGACATATTCCAGAAAGTGCGGGGGGCCAGCGGCCTTGCCATCAGCGAGCAGATCTCGAGCCGCCTCGGAGCGCACACCGTGGTGCCGATCGCCCTGCCGATCGTCCGGGACGGCGGCTTCCGCGGCATGTGCGTGCTCGGTATCACGCTGAAGTCGCTGGCCGATGCGACGGCCACGCGAAGCGAGAGTCCCGATGGCATCGGCGTGGCGGTGGTCGACCGTGCCGGCGTTTCGGTCGGAGGCGACGCCGCGGCAATGCGCAGGCTGCCGTCTTCCGCCCGCATGGCGGCGGCGATCGCCGGCCGCCTGGACGAGTTTTCCGAGTACGGCCAGGACGGGACGCCCTACGCCTTTCGGCTGCGGGCGATCGACGGTAGTGCGTTGCTCGTCGTGGTATCTGCTCCGATCGCGAACGGACCGATGGTCTGGGCCGGCGCCTGGGCAGGCTTCGCGCTGGCGGTGCTGGCGGCGGTCGTCGTGCTGATGGTGATCTGGCTGGGCGCCGACCGATGGTGCGTTCGTCCCTTACGCTATATCCAGGATTTCGCCGACAAGGTCGCACGCGGAGAGGACATCAAGCTTGCACCAACCCGACCCTGGTCGCCCGAAATGGCCTCGGTGGGCGCCGGCGTCACGGCGATGGCGGAAGCGATCGCCAGCCGCGAAGCGGCGCTGCGGGCCGGGTTGGAACAACGCGACCACATGCTCCGCGAGATCCACCATCGGGTTAAGAACAACCTGCAGATGATCTCGAGCCTGCTCAACCTTCAAGCTGGCGAGATTCGCTCGCCGCGGATCCGGCGTTTTTTCGGCGATGCCCAGAATAGGGTCCTCACGCTTTCGATCCTGCATCGCCATCTCTACGAGCGCTCGAGCTGGTCGCTGGTAGACTTCCAGCAATTCATCAGCGATCTGGTGCGGCAGGTGTCGGTCGGAAGGACCACGGCCGGCAAGGCCGCACCACGCTTTATTATCCGTGCACCGATCATGGCTGTCGGGCCCGATACCGCGATTCCGATCGGCCTGATCGTGACGGAAGCCGTCAGCATCGCGCTCAGTCATGACTTCGGCAACGCGGCGACGCCCGAAATTCGCATTGAAGCCGTGGAGCGCGGAGGAGAGGTCGAGCTGGCGATCGAGGACAACGGAGTCAGTCGCGATGCCGGGGCGCTTGCATCGGACGGCCGGGGTAGCTTCGCGCTCACGCTGATCAGGGGCCTGGCGATGCAGCTCGGCGGCGAGGCCCGGGTCGAGCAGAAGAGCGATGGCGGCAGTCGCGTCTGCGTTGTCTTCCCGACCCCGGCTCCCGACGAGCTCGGCAATGCCTAGCGCGCTCCGCACAGCCCGCTCGACGGGGATAATCGCCGGCCTCACCATCGCTGTGCTGATCGCGACCGGTGTCATGCTGGCCTTCACCCACTCGAAGTCGGCCGCACTCCAGCAGCGCCTGGTGGTCGCCAACTACGAAACCATGGCCCTGATGCGCGAGACGGTCATCGCGCTCCAGGACGCCGAGATCGGCCTGCGCGGATATCTCCTCACCGGCGATGCGACGAGCCTGGAGCCCTATGAAAGGGCCCGCCTGCGGATCGACACGGGGCTGCGCCAGCTCGAGGCGGCCGTGGCCGGCGACCCCGACACGACGCGGCAATTCCGCGAGTTCCGAACCGTTGCGACCGGCAAGCTCGAGCAGCTCAACGCGACGGTCGGCGCCTATCAGCTCTACGGTCGCGACGCCGCGCTCGCCCTCGACCGGACGGGGGCGGGGCGGGCGATGATGGGCCAGGTCCGCCTGCTGGGCGATTCATTCGTCGAAGGCCAGCGCCTGCTGCTTGCCCGTCGGCTGTCGGCGCTGCGCTCGGAGCAGGAGCAAGCGGACATCGCCGGCCTGCTGGTCATGGCCGGCGCCTTCCTGTGCCTGATTGCCGGCATCTATATCGTCGTGCGCGGCGCGGGCCGCCTGGAGCGGACGCGGCTCGATCTCGCGGCACGGTCGCGCCTTCTGCAGACGACCCTCGAGAGCCTGCAGGATCCGATCTTCGTGGTGGACGGCGACGGCGTCGTCGTGGCGTGGAACGAGGCATTTGCGAAGCTCGCTCAATGGGACCCCGCCAAGCAGGGGCCGCCGACGTGCGATCACCTCCTGTCCGAACGCTCGCCGTCGACGCGCGCACTGCTGCTGCCGCTCGGCCTCGGCGCGGCTTCGGCCGGGCCGTCAGTCGTCCGCGTATCGCACGATGGCCGCGACTACGAGGTTTATCGCGGTGCCATGTCCGGCGGCGGTGCGGTCGTGCGCTGCGTCGACATCACTGAGAAGCTCCGCGACGAGGCCAAGGCGGCCGCCGGGTCGGCGGCCGAGCGGGTG
>CAYRBQ010000019.1:0-19024 GCA_964422305.1 uncultured Reyranella sp.
GCTTCGCCTCGCAGGCCAAGGCGCTGCTGGCCGGCGGCGCGGTGCCGCGCGATCCCGACCCGGCGGGCATCGTGGGCTTCCACCTGTTCGGCAGCGTGCCCGAGCCGTTCACCGTGTGGCGCGGCATCCACACGCTGCCGGCGGGCACGACGCTCACGGTGGATGCCACGGGGCCCGGTACGCCGCAGCCCTATTACGACGTGGCCGCGGCCCTCGCCGAGCGGGCGACGCAGGCGAGCCAAGGCGACGCGCGCGCGCAGCTCGCCGAGGCGGTGCGCGATTCGGTGCGCCATCACCTCGTGGCCGACGTGCCGGTCGCGGTGTTCCTCTCGGCCGGCCTCGATTCCGGTGCGCTGCTCGGCACCATGGCGGCGCTGGGCGTGCGCGACATCACCGCCGTGACGCTGGCCTTCGCCGAGTTCGAGGGGCTGGCGCAGGACGAGGCGCCGCTCGCTGCCGAGGTCGCGGCGCGCTACGGCGCGCGCCAGATCGTGCGCACGGTCGACCGCGCCGAGTTCGAGCGCGACCTGCCGGCGCTGCTCGACGCCATGGACCTGCCGACGATCGACGGCATCAACACCTGGTTCGTCGCCAAGGCCGCGCGCGAGGCCGGGATCAAGGTGGCGCTGAGCGGGCTCGGCGCCGACGAATGCTTCGGCGGCTATCCTTCCTTCGCCGACGTGCCGAGGAGCGTGCACTGGCTGCGGCCGCTGTCGTGGCTGCCGGGGCTGGGGGCGCTGGCGAGGCGCGGCCTGTCGGCCGCCCGCGCAGCCGGCCTCGGCCTCCATCCCAAGGCGCCGGGCGTGCTGCAATACGGCGGCGACTGGGCCGGCGCCTACCTGCTGCGGCGCGGCGTCTACATGCCCTGGGAGCTGGGCGAGGTGCTCGATCCCGAGCTGGTGAAGGAGGGGCTGCGCCGCCTGGCGCCGCTCAGCCGGATCGCCGCCGCGCTGCAGGCCGGCACGCCGCTCGGCGATTTCGATCGCGTCGCCGCGCTCGAGACCGCGCTCTACATGCGCAACCAGCTCCTGCGCGATGCCGACTGGGCCGGCATGTCGCACTCGGTCGAGATCCGCGTTCCCTATGTCGACCCGTTCTTCCTCGCAGCCCTGCCGCCCGGCGCGGCGCTCGCGGCGATGAACGCCAAGGACGCGGTGGCCGACGTGCCGGCGCGGCCGCTGCCCGACGCCATCCGGCAGAGGCCCAAGACCGGCTTCTCGACGCCGGTCGGCCGCTGGCTGCGCGAGGCGGCGGGAACGCCGTCGTCGTCGGGCCTCGATTTCTCCGCTGCATCGCGCGACTGGGCGCTCAGCGTCTGGCGCGCCGGCTGGGCCGGCCCGGCCGCGGCCTAGCGGCGGATGGCGGCGCGCATCCTCGCCCTGGTCGGCGACTGCTATGGCGCCCGCGGCGGCATCGCCCGCTACAACCAGGACCTGTTCGAGGCGCTGGCCGAGAAGGGCGACGCCGAGATCGTGATCCTGCCGCGGCTCGGCGATGCCACGGGCCTCTCCCTGCCGCGCGGCGTGGTACAGAAGCCCGCGATCTTCAGTCGCCTCGGCTTCTCGCTCGCCGCGTTCGCCGCGGCGCTGCGCCACCGTCCGACCCCCGAGCCCGCGTGGCGGCGTGGCGCCACCGGCCGGTCGACGTGGTGTTCTGCGGCCACGTCTTCATGGCGCCGCTTGCCTTCGTCATCGCGCGCCTGCTGGGCGCACGCTACTGGCTGCAGGCGCACGGCACCGACGTCTGGAAGGATCGCCGCACTACGGCCCGTCGCATGATCGAGCGCGCCGACCTTGTGAGCGTGGTGAGCCGCGAGACGCGGCGCATCCTCCTGGGCTGGGTCGACCTGCCGCCCGAGCGGGTGCGCGTGCTGCCCGACACGGTGCAGGACGTCTTCACGCCGGGGCCGCCGTCGCCCGCATTGCGCGCCGCGCTTCGGCTCGACGACGCTCCCGTCCTGCTGACCGTCGGCCGGCTCGCCGCCAGCGAACGCTACAAGGGCCACGAAGCCGTGTTCTCGGTTCTCGGTGCCTTGCGCGAAAGGCATCCCGGCCTGGTCCATCTCGTGGCGGGCGACGGCGACGACCGCCGGCGGCTCGAGCAGGTCGCCGCTGTCGTCGCGCCGGAAGGCGCGGTGCGCTTCCTGGGATACGTCCCGGACTGGGAATTGCCCGACCTTTATCGCTCGGCCGATCTCTACGTGATGCCGAGCACGGAAGAGGGCTTCGGCATCGTCTACCTCGAGGCCGCGGCCTGCGGCCTGCGCGTGGTCGGCGGCAGGGGCGGCGGCACGGCCGATGCCATTCCCGAGAGCGTCGGCGTGATCGTCGATCCCACCGACCGGGCGGCGCTGGCGGCGGCCATCCTGGGCGAGCTCGGCAAGGGCAGGGCCGATGCGGCGGCGGTGGAGCCGTACCGGCGGCACCACTTCGCCGCCGCCGCCCGTGCACTCCTCGCTCGCCTTCTGGCCCAACCGCGTCGTATTAGGTCCGGCATATGAGTACGAACGACCGTTCCGCGCCCCCGCTGCTGGTCCTCGAGGCCGGCCGCGCAGACCGCCAGTACTGGTGGGATCTGTGGCGCTACCGCGAGCTCTTCCTGATCCTCGCCTGGCGCGACGTCGCCGTGCGCTACAAGCAGACCCTGATCGGTGTGGCCTGGGCCTTCGTGCGCCCCTTCATGACGATGGTCGTGTTCACCGTCGTGTTCGGCAGGATCGCCAAGCTGCCCACCGAAGGCGACACGCCCTACGCGGTGATGGTGCTGGCGGGCCTGCTGCCATGGACGCTGGTGTCGTCGATCCTGTCCGACGCCTCGAGCAGCGTCGTCGGCAACTCCCAGCTCATCACCAAGGTCTATTTCCCCCGCCTCATCGTGCCGATGGCGACCGTGGTCGTGGCCCTCATCGACTTCCTGGTGAGCCTCGTCATCCTCGCAGGCGTGATGGCGTGGTACGGAGTCGTGCCGGGCTGGCAGATCGTGCTGCTGCCGCTGTTCGTGGTCCTGGCGGTGATCGTCGGCATCGGGCCCGCCGTGTGGATGGCGGCGACCATCGTGAAGTACCGCGACTTCCGCTTCGTGCTGCCGTTCGTGATCCAGGTCGGCCTCTACGTCTCGCCGGTCGGCTTCTCGGCCAAGGTCGTGCCCGACCAGTGGCTGCTCCTCTACAGCATCAATCCGATGGTCGGGATCATCGACGGCTTCCGCTGGTGCATCCAGGGCGGCGCCAGCCCGCTCTACCTGCCGGGCTTCGCCATCAGCCTCGTCGTCGCCGCCGGCATGCTGTGGTACGGCATCCGCACCTTCCGCCGCACCGAGCGCGGCTTCGCCGACCTCATCTGACCATGTCCGACGTCGTCATCCGCGCCGACAAGCTCGGCAAGAAGTTCATCATCGGCCACAACGTCCAGTACGACGCCATCCTCGGCGAGGCCCTGATGCGTCGCGCGCGCAACGCATTGCGCAAGGGCCTCGACATGCTGCGCGGGCGCGCCATGGTCGAAGGCGATACGATCGAGGAATTCTGGGCGCTGCGCGACGTCGACTTCGAGATCAGGCGCGGCGAGGTCGTGGCCATCATCGGCCGCAACGGCGCGGGCAAGACGACGCTGCTCAAGATCCTGTCGCGCATCCTCGAGCCGACCGCCGGCCGCGTCGAGCTCGCCGGCCGCGTCGCCAGCCTGCTCGAGGTCGGCACCGGCTTCCATCCCGAGCTGTCGGGACGCGAGAACATCTTCCTGAACGGCGCGATCCTCGGCATGACGAGGTCCGAGGTGAAGGCGCGCTTCGACCAGATCGTCGACTTCTCCGGCGTCGAGAAGTTCATCGACACGCCGATCAAGCGCTACTCGATCGGCATGTACGCACGCCTCGCCTTCGCGGTCGCCGCCCATCTCGAGACCGAGATCCTGTTCGTCGACGAGGTGCTGGCGGTCGGCGACGCGGAGTTCCAGAAGCGCTGCCTCGACCGCATGTCCGAGGTCGCCAACGCAGGCCGCACCGTTCTGTTCGTCAGCCACAACCTCGCCGCCATCACCGCACTCACCAAGCGCGGCATCGTGCTGAAGGAAGGCCGCGTGATCTTCGACGGCCCGACCGAGGCGGCCGTCACGCACTATTCGGAATCCCTCAGCAAGGGCCGCAAGGATCGCGACTGGGGCAAGGGCAGGGCCACCACCTTCGTCTCCGCCGAGCTGCTCGACGAGAGCGGCATGCCGACCGACATCTACGAGCCGGGCACGCCCTTCGTGCTGCGGATCGAGCTGGAGACGTCGGGCATGCCGGGCATGACGCTGGAGCTCACGCTCCGGGACTCGAACAACCTGCCGGTCGCATACTACTCGTCGCAGGTCTTCTCGCAGGTCGAGGTGCCGCACGAACCCGGCCGCTACGTCTGCACGGTGCGGCTGAAGCCCTATTTCCTGGCGTCGGGCGACTACAGCTTCGACCTCGGCACGAACTACATGACCGTGATGTCCGACCACGACGTCGACAACGCGGTCACCTTCCATGTCGCGGCCTGCAGCCCCGAAGGCAGCGCCTTCGACTTCAAGCAGGAATACGGGCTGGGCGCGCACGCCATGCTGCTCGAAGCGCCGGTGAAGTTCGAACGGACCGGCGAGGCGATCGTCGGCTACAAGCCGGCCAGGTCGGCCTGACAGGGCGATGCGCCGCGCGGTTTGCATCGTAAGCCCCGGCAATCTCGCGTCCAATCCGCGGGTCCTGAAGGAAGCCGACGCGCTGCATGGCGCGGGCTACGACGTGACCTCCGTCTTCTGCGCCTATTCCGATGCGTTGCGGACGGCCGACGACGAGATCGCCGCGGCGGTGCCGTGGAAGACCGTCCGCGTGCCCCGCTCGCCGGCCGAGGGGCTGCGGCTGCGCGCGCTGCGCCCGCTCGCGCGCGCCGCGCAGGCGGCCGGCTGGGCGGTGCCGCCCGGCCTGGCCGCCGAAGCCTATGGCGGTCCCGCCGCCATCCTGACGCGCCATGCCTGCACAGTCCGCGCCGACCTCTACATAGCCCACTACGTCTCCGCGCTGCCGGCGGCGGCGGCGGCGGCTCGGCGCCACGGCGGGCTGCTGGGCTTCGACGCCGAAGACTTCCACTCGGGCGAGGGCACCGGCAGGCCCGACGACGCCTTCCGCATGAAGATGGTCGAGGCCGTCGAAAGCGCGATCGTGCCCACATGCGTCCACCTGACCGCCGCCGCGCCGATGATCGGCGAGGCTTATGCCGCGCGGTACGGCATCGACGTGCCGCGCACGCTGCTTAACGTCTTTCCGCTGTCGATGGCGCCGGCCGCTCCGGCGCACCGGCATGGCGCAGGGCTCAAGGCCTATTGGTTTTCGCAGACGATCGGTCTCGATCGCGGCCTGCAGGCCTTCATCGAGGCGATGGCGCGCACGCGCGTGCCGGTCACGCTCGACATTCGCGGCAGCAACCGCTGGGGCCACGGCGATACGTTGCTGGCGCTCGCCCGCTCGCTGGGCATCGGCGATCGCGTGCGGCTGCTGCCGATGGCGCCGCCGCGGGAGATGGCGAGGCTCGCCGCCGACTGCGACATCGGCCTGTCGCTGGAAACGGAAATCAGCGAGAATCGCCGGCTGTGCCTCACCAACAAGATCTTCACCTATCTGCTGGCCGGCATGCCGGTGATCATGAGTGACACGCCGGCCCAGCGGCGCCTCGCGCCCGATCTCGGCGATGCGGCGCGGCTGGTCTCGCTCGCCGATCCTGCCGGCATCGCCCGGATGCTCGACGATCTCGCGGCACCTTCTGCGTTCGCCGCCGCATCGGCATCGGCCTGGCGGCTGGGGCGGGAGCGATACAACTGGGAGCACGAGCAGGCGGGCTTGCTGGACAGCGTTGCCGCTGCGTTCGCGGCGAAGGGCACCGGCTGATGCGCCTGCTGCTGACGGCCGATCCCGAGATCGAGGTGCCGCCGCGGCTCTATGGCGGCATCGAGCGCATCGTCGACGTGCTGGTGCGGCGCCTGCGTGCCGCGGGACATACGGTCGGGCTGGTGGCGCGTCCCGGGTCGGCGTGCCCGAGCGACGGGTTCTTCCCCTGGCCCGGCCTCAGTTCGCTGTCGAAGGCCGACACCCTCGCGAACATGCTGGCGCTGCGGCGCGCGGTGCGCGACTTCCAGCCCGACGTCGTGCACAGCTTCTCGCGCATCGCCTACCTCCTGCCGCACCTGCGCGGTCCGAGGCCGCTGATCATGTCGTTCCAGCGCGAGCCGACGCATCGCACGGTCGGGCTGGCAGTCCGGCTGGCGAAGCCCGGCCGCATCACCTTCACCGGCTGCAGCGAGTACATCGCGCGCCAGGGCCGCCCGGCCGGCGGCGAGTGGCACGGCATCCCGAACTTCGCCGACACCGAGGCGCTGACGCTCAACCCGTCGGTGCCGCCGGACGCCCCGCTGGTGTTCCTCAGCCGCGTCGAGGAGATCAAGGGCGCGCACTGGGCGATCGAGATCGCGCGGCGGACCGGCCGGCGCCTCCTCATCGCCGGCAACCATTCCACCAGGGACGACCCCGAGGGCGTGTTCTGGCGGGAGAAGATCGCACCGGAGATCGGCAAGGGCGGCGTCGAGTATGTCGGCCCGGTCGACGACTTGCAGAAGAACGCCTTGCTGCAGCAGGCGCTGGCGATGGTCGTGCCGATCCAGTGGAACGAGCCGTTCGGCATCGTCTTCGCAGAGGCGCTGGCCTGCGGAGCGCCGGTGATCTCCTGCCCGCGCGGCTCGCTGCCGGAGATCGTGCGGCCGGGTGTCGACGGGTTCCTGATCGGGTCGATCGAGGAGGGATGCGAGGCGGTCGCCAAGGTCGGCGCGCTCGATCGCAGCGAATGCCGCCGCCGCGCCGTCGAGCACTTCTCGGCGCCCGCCGTCACCGCACGCTACCTCGATCTCTACGCGAAGGTGCACGCGCGCCTGGCGGCGGCATGACGCGGCGCGTCGCCATCGTCAGCGGTCACTTCGCGCCGAGCAATCTCGTGGGCGCGCACCGCGCGCGGCTGTGGTCGCGCTACCTGCCGGAGTTCGGCTGGGAACCCGTGGTCGTGACCGGCGATCCCGCTGAGTACGAGGAGAAGCCCGATCCCGATCTCGAGCGGCTGGTCGCGCCGGGCCTCGAGGTCGTGCACGCGCCGACCTGGTCGACCCGGCGCCTGCGGCTGGTGGGCGACATCGGGGTGCGTTCGTTCTGGGGCTGCTATCGCGTGCTCACCGGCATGGCGCGCGCCGGCAAGCTCGACTTCACGATGGTGACGATCCCGTCGAACTTCCTGGGGCCGGTCGGCCGGCTCGTGCACCTGAAGACCGGGGTGCCGTTCGGCATCGACTACCAGGACCCTTGGGTCAACGTCTGGCCGGGAGTCGAGGTGCCGTTCAGCCGGGCCTGGGCGTCGCATAATCTCGCGAAGCTGCTGGAGCCGTGGGCGGTGAAGGGAGCGTCGCTCGTCACCGGTATGGCGCCGGGCTACGTCGCGGGCATGCTCGAGCGCAACCCGGAGGTCGCGAAGAACGCCGTGCTCGCCTACATGCCGATGGGCAGCGCGCCGGAGGACTACCGGCTCGTGCGAACCCTCGGCCGCAAGCCGTTCCTGTTCGATCCCGATGACGGTCGCTTCCACATGATCTATGCCGGTGCGCTCCTGCCGGCGGGCCTCGTCGTGCTCGACGCGTTTCTCGCCGGCCTGCGGCACCTGCGCGGGAGCGCGCCCCGGACGGCGTCCCGGCTGGTCGTGCATTTCGTCGGTACCGGCAGCTCGCCCGACGACCCCACGGGGCACCGTGTGCTGCCGCGTGCGCGCGCGGCCGGCGTGGAAGGGATGATCAGCGAGCATCCGCACCGTATCGGCTACGTGGACACGCTCAATCACCTCATGCATTCGAGCGGCGTGCTGGTGCTCGGCTCGACCGAGCCGCACTACACGCCGTCCAAGGTCTTCCAGGCGATGCTGTCGGATCGGCCGGTCTTCGCCATGCTGCACCGGGACAGCACCGCGGTGGGCATGATCCGCTCGGCCCGGGCGGGCGACGTGATGACCCTTGCCGAAGGCGAGCTGCCTCCGCCGGCGGCGGTCGCCGACGCGCTGCAGGCCTTCGTCGAACGGCCGTCCGCCGATCGCGGTCCGGTCGACCGTTCCCTGTTCGAGACCTACTCGGCACGCGAATCGACCCGGCAGTTCGCCGAGGCGCTCGACCGCGCGATGGCGAGGAGCGGGCGGGCATGACGCCCCGCATCGGCTTCCTGATCAGCCATCCGATCCAGTACTACGCGCCGATCTTCCGCGAGCTCGCCCGGCGTTGCGACCTCACGGTGTTCTTCGCCCATCGCCAGAACGCCGAACAGCAGGCGAAGGCCGGCTACGGGGTCGCCTTCGACTGGGACGTCGACCTGCTGTCGGGGTACGAGAGCCGCTTCCTTGCCAACGTCGCGCGTGCGCCGTCGACCTCGCGGTTCAACGGCTGCAACACGCCCGAGATCGCCGAGGCGATCAGCAGCGGCCGCTTCGACGGCTTCGTCGTGCCGGGCTGGTCGCTGCGCTCCTACTGGCAGGCGGTGAGGGCCTGCCGGAGGGCGCGGGTGCCGGTCATGGTGCGGGGAGATTCGCAGCTCGCCGGCCAGCGCGGCGGCGCGGCGCAGCTCGCGAAGGCCGCGATCTTCCCGGCGCTGCTGCGTCTGTTCGACGGCTGCCTCTATGTCGGCAAGCGCAACCGCGAGTACCTCGAGCACTACGGCACGACGGCCGAGCGGCTCTTCTTCTCGCCGCACTGCGTGGACAACGACGCCTTCGCGGCCGCGAGCGCGGCGGCGCGGCAGGAAGGGACCACCGCCGGCGCCCGGCGCGTCCTCTTCGTCGGCCGTCTGGTCGATGACAAGCGGCCGATGGATCTCGTGCAGGCGGCGGTGCGGCTTGCGGCCGCGGGAAGGGGCGTCGAGCTCATGGTGGCCGGCGCCGGTCCGCTGCAGGGCGGGCTCGCCGAGGCAGCCCGAGCGGGCGGCGTCGACATCCGCTTTCTCGGCTTCGTGAACCAGAGCAGGTTGCCCGCGGTCTATGCCGCGGCCGATGCCATCGTGCTGCCGTCCATGGCGCGCGAGACCTGGGGGCTCGTGATCAACGAGGCCATGGCCTGTGGCATTCCGGCTGTCGTGTCGGACGCGGTGGGCTGCGGCCCCGACCTCATCGAGCCCGGGGCGACCGGTGCCGTTGCCCCTCTGGGCGACGTCGCCGCGCTGGCGGCCGGGATCGACAGCGTGCTCGCCTTCGATGTCGCGAGGACCCGGTCGCGCCTGGCCGAACTGATGCGGAAATACTCGCCGGAGCGGGCGGCCGCAGGGATGCTCGAGGCCGCCGCTGCCCTTGCCGGGCGGAATCGGATAAAGTAAGCGCGTGCAGGCAAAAGCGCGCTCCTACGGATCATGACGACCACGACGGCGATGGCGGCACCTGCCGTGACCCGGCTCGACTGGAGCCTGCTCAAGCGCGCCTTCCTCTATTTCGCCATCGCAATGGTCTTCGTGTCGCCGTTCACGCCCGATCCGGTGGCATTCGCCGCCGGCGGCGCGACGCCGATGGTGCTGGTCACCCTGGTGGGCCGACCGACCATGCCGATGGCGGTGGTCTACCTCTTCATCTGGCAGTGGGCCCAGACTTTCGCCCGGGCCCTGCAGGCCGTCTTCGACGGCGAGTCGATGGCGGCCAGTATCCACGGTCCGGAGGTGCTTCTCGCCTACTGGTACATGCTGGCGAGCCTGATCTCGATGGCGATCGCCTTTCGCCTGGTCCTCGGCCGCATCCGCGCCCCGACCGTCCAGGAGTTCTATGCGCACGAGCGCTGGCGACCCAAGGACATGATCATGGTCTACGGCGTCTCGCTGGTCGCCGCGACGGTCCTGAGCCTGATCGGCCGGTCGGCGGGTGCGCTCGAGCAGCCGATGGAAGCGGCGGCGCGCATCAAGATCGTGGCGCTGTTCGTGCTCGCGACCTACGTCTTCACCTCGGGCCGCGGCGGCAAGTTCCTGCTGGCGGCCATCCTCTTCGAGATCCTGGTCGGCTTCACGGGATTCCTCTCCGACTTCCGCGGCGTGTTCATCTACGTGGCGATCGCGGCGATGGCGGCGCGCATCAAGTGGACCGGCGGTGCCACGGTGGCTGGATTCGCATGGGTCGGCGTGCTGCTCGCGCTGGCGCTGTTCTGGACGTCGGTGAAACAGGAATACCGCAGCTACGTGACGGGCGACGACGAGCATTCGCAGGCGATCACGGTCTCGCTCGAAGACCGCATGAGCTATCTCGGCGACAGGTTCCTGAACATCGGCAATACCGACTGGTCCACCAATGCCTACCTGCTGCTGATCCGTTTCGCCTACGTCGACATCTTCGGCCAGGTGGTCAACGTCGCCGAGCACTCGCCGCCGAATCCCGAGGCGGCACCACAATGGAAGGCGGCGCTGGGCCACGTATTCCAGCCCCGCTTCCTCTTTCCCAACAAGGCGCCGCTGTCCGACACCGAGGTCTTCATGCGGCTGACGCGCGCCGATCCCATGGAGAACATCAGGCTCGGCACCTCGATCAGCGTGGGCTACCTCGCCGAGAATTTCGTCGACTTCGGCTTCCCCGGCATGCTCGCCGGTACATTCGTCATGGGGTTGATGCTCGCGTGGGTCATCCGATACTTCATGAACCAGCCGCTGCCATGGATGATGCGCGAAGGCATCATCATGGGCTTCGCCTTCAGCATGGCGCGCGACGGCGTCGAGGTGTCGCTGCCCAAGGTCCTGGGCGCCATGGTGATGTTCTTCATCGTGTGGGCGTTGATCTGTCGATACGCGTTGCCCTACGCCATGCGCTGGCTCGACACCCAGGCGGCCCGAGAGCGTGCGAAGGCGCGCTGACGGGCCTATGGCCGACATTTCGGTCGTCATTCCCACCTACAACCGGCTGTGGGCGCTGCCGAAGGCCGTCGAGTCGTGCCGTTCCGCCGCGGCGGACGTGGAGATCGTCGTGGTCGACGACGGCAGCACCGACGGCACCTGGGAGTGGCTGCGGAAGCAGGACGGCGTCGTGGCGATCCGTACCGACAATTGGGGCAAGGACTGGGCGGTCGAGACGGCGCTGCGGGCGGCGAGCGGCGAGTATGTGCGCTTCCTCGACTCGGACGACTGGCTCTGCGAGGGCAGCAACGACGCCCAGCTCGCTCTCGCGCGCGAGAGCGGCGCCGACCTGGTCGTCGCCGGCTACGAGGACCACGATGATGAGACCGGCCGGCGGCAGGCCCATCAATGGGTCGACTGCGACGACTTCATCGCCCAGCAACTCGGCGAGGTCTGGTCGTCGCACTATTCGGCGTTCCTGTTCCGCCGCGAGCTGATCCGCGACATTCCCCACCGGCAGGACTTCGCCCTGCGCGACGACAGGCTGTTCGTGATCGAGGTGGCGCTGCGCCAACCGCGCGTCGCGATCCATCGCGCGCCGGCCTTCGTCCACCGGCACCACGACGGCGAGCGGCTGCAGCGCACCGCCGGCTTCCGGCGCGACCTCGGCTACTGGACGCACATCGCCATCTACCGCAAGACGCTGGCCATCCTGGAGAGCCGCGGCGAGCTCACGCTGCGCCGCAAGCGGGCGGCGATCGGCGTCATGTGGGACAATGTGCGGGCCTTCGCACGCGCCTACCCGCGGGAGGCCGCGGAGATCTACGACTGGATCCGCAGTCTCGATCCGGAGTTCGTGCCGCAGGTGCGCGCGCCGGTCGCGCTGGCCTACAAGGTGCTGGGGTTCGCCACCACCGAGCGGCTGCTGGGCCTCAGGGCGCGGCTGACATGAGGCTGCGGGTCGTCCACTGCGTCGGCTTCTATTTCCCCGACTCGACGGGCGGCACCGAGGTCTACGTGCGCGACCTGGTATCGGCGCTGTCGCGCCAGTCGGTCGACAGCACGATCATCGCCGCCACCGACGGCACCTACGACCGCTACACCTGGAACGGCGTCGACGTGGTGCGCTATCCGATCGACGCGACCGAAAGCCAGCGGACCAGGCCGCGCGACGTGCGGCAGCGGCGCACGGCATTCCAGGACATCGTGGAGGCGAACCGGCCCGACATCTTCCACCTCCATTCCTGGACGAGCGGCGCGGGGTTGCGCCATCTGCGGCAGGTGGCGCGCATCGGCATCCCGAGCGTGGTGACGATGCACGTTCCGTCGGCGCTCTGCATGCGCGGCACCATGCTGCTCTACGACCGGCAGGCATGCGACGGGCTGATCGACGACCGGCGCTGCGCGGAGTGCTGGGCGCTCGATCGCGGCATGCCACGGCCCGTCGCGCCCCTCGTCGCCTTCCTGCCGAAGTGGGATGTGACCGACAGCTTCGTCTCGCGCATGTCGCAGCGCGCCGCATCGCTCCTGTCGGCGCGCGCCGCGGCGGAGACCAAGGCGCGCCAGCTCCGCTCGATGGCGACGCTCAGCGACCGCATCGTGGCGCCCAGCGAATGGGTGAGGGCGGCGCTCGCCGCCAACGCCATCCCGTCCGAGAAGGTCGTGGTGTCGGGGCAGGCCGCCAGCGACGCCTTCTCCGACCGAAAGCAGCGACCGCTCGAGGGCCACCGCGAGATCGTGATCGGCTTTCTCGGCCGACTGGAGTCTTACAAGGGCGCCGACCTGCTGGTGCGGGCGCTGACACGCGTGCCGGCGGACCTGCCGGTCCGCATGCGGATCGCGGGCATCGGCACCGACCCGAAGTTCACCCGGCGGTTCGAGGCCCTGGTGGCCAGGGAACCGCGCGTCACCCTGGTCGGCCTGGTCGAGCACGAGCAGGTGCCGCAATTCCTGGCCGACATCGATGTACTGGCCGTGCCGTCGCGCTACATGGAGACCGGGCCGATCGTGGTGCAGGAGGCGAGGGCGCTCGGCATCCCGGTGATGGGCGCCGATCTCGGCGGCATCTCGGAGCGCGTCGAGGACGGCGTCGACGGCTGGCTGCTGCCGTTCGACGATCCGCAACCGTGGGCCGACGCGATCCGCGAGGCGGCGACGGACCGCGCCAAGCTCGCGCGTCTCTCGGCGAACATGCGGCGCAAGCGCTCCCAGGATGACGTGGCGTCGGAGATGGCGGCGCTCTACCGGCAGATCCTCGCCGACCGCGAGCGCGACCATGCCTAGCCGCGCGCCGCTCAACATCTTCTACGAGGAGCCGGACTCCGACCGCTGGGCGCGGTTCGACCGCTATCCCCGGCGCATGGTGCGCTGGGTGCTGCGCGGCCCGAAGCAGCCGGGCGGCACGATGCGCGTCTACATCAACCTCTGCATGGGGCTCGACCGGCTGGGCGTGCCCTACCGTGTCAACGACTACGCCCACATCCGCACCAATCCGCACGAGCTCGCCTGCGTCATCGGCCAGCCGCACGTCCTGTCGAAGATCCCGCAGCAGACGCCGATCCTGTTCGGCACGTCGATCTACAATCATCCGAGCGACGATCCTGACCTTCTGCAGCGTCGCCCGATCCGTCGCGTGCTGGTGCCGAGCGACTGGGTGCAGCGGATGTTCTCGACGGTGTGGCCGGGCGCGATCAGCGTCTGGCCGTCCGGCATCGACACCGACCGCTGGTCGCCGTCGAAGCGCGCCAACAAGGACGTGGACGTGCTGATCTACGACAAGCTGACGCGCCATCGGGCCCGCTACGAGCGGACCATCATCGAGCCGCTGATTGCCGAGCTGCGGCGGCGCAGGCTCAGCTTCAAGATCCTGCGTTACGGCTTCTACCGCGAAGAGAGCCTCCACGATCTCAGCCGTCGCAGCCGCTCCATGGTCTATCTCAGCCATCACGAGACCCAGGGCCTCGCGGCACAGCAGATGCTCGCGTCGGACGTGCCGCTGTTCGCCTGGGACTGGGGCGGGCTGTGGAAGGACCCGAAGTACGCGCCGCACCTGGTGCGCTTCGGCCCGGTGACGTCGGTGCCCTATTGGGACGAGCGGTGCGGCCTGAAGTTCACCGGCCGCGGCGACGTGCTGCGGGCCTTCGACAGGTTCTGGTTCGGCGTCGAGGCCGGCATGTACGCCCCGCGCGAAATGATCGTGGAGCGCTTCACCCTCGAGGACCAGGCGGAGGCCTACCTAGAACTCGTCGACCGGTACGGCTCGGGCGTCGAAGGGCTCTGAACCCGGAAGTCGTAGACGTGGGTTTCCGCGTCGAACGCTACACGGCATTGCCAGGGCGATGCCTCGCAGGGCGTGAACAGCCCGTCGTACAGGCCGAGGCTATCGGGATCGGCGTGCAGGCCGACGTTCCAGCCGACGACCAGCAGGCCGCCCGGCTTCAGGACAGTGTGGATGGTCTCCACTGCCCGCCGCATCTCGGCGGGACTGTCGATGCCGTAGCCGAACACGCCGTTCAGGATCACGCAATCGAACGATCCCGGCGGCCGGAACCGCGGGATCTCCTGAACCGGACCCACGATATGGTCCGCCGATCCCCACACCGCCATCGACGGATTGACGTCCATGGTCGTGAAGCTGCCGTGGCGACCGGTGAACAGCCTTTCGTAGTGGTGCGTGTAGGGCGCGGCGCCGACGAACAGGATGTGCGGGCAATGCTCGCGCGCCCACGGCAGCAGCATGTCCTGCAGGAAGCGCCGGCTGGCCAGGCTGTCTAACGATGCGTAGGGCGCGTTGACCTTGGCGACATTGAGGAGCAGCCAGCGGAGGAGCGGCTTGGGCAGCAGCGCCTTGAGGCCCGGCACGAGGCGGCCGAGCGCGAGGCCCGCGCGCGACAGCCAGCCGTTCAAGGCCGGCGCTCCGTCCATTCGTCGTTCCAGTCGGTGATTGTCCCCATGCGGCCGATCGTGCCGAGCTGCACTGGCAGGAGCCGGTCGACGAGCCGCGCCGGGGCGTAACGCCGGAGCGCCAGGACGAAGCGCAGGTAGGAGCGGGCGAGATCGAACGGGCGATTCGGGCGGTGCGCCGCGTCGCGCACGACGAGCCGATCGGGATAGCTTCGCGTCGCCACCAGCGAAGGAGCGTTCTGGCTTTCGAACGCCGCCAGCATGCGGCGCTTGGTGTCGAGCTCCTCGGGTGTCAGGCGGAGCTTGAAGACGGGGCGACCGTCCACGCCGTCGGGCGGGCCGTTGTAGGAGACCAGCCCGAGCAGCCAGCGCGCCGCGAGCGACAGGACCCGATGCGGCGTGTTCGTCACCGATACATAGGGCGTGTACTCCGGCGCCTCGAACACCGCGGTGCGGTCGGCCGGGGTCACGATGCGCGAGACCAAGGCGGCCACCATGTCGTGGTGGATGTGCCCGCCCTCGAAGGCCGGCGTTACGATCGCGGTCGGCTTGAAGTCGTCGACGATCCCGCGCAGCGCCTTCTCCGCCAGGCGCAGCCGCGCCGGGTCGCGACGCTCCAGCGGCGGCATCAGATCGAGGAAGGTGAGGTCGTCCTCGCCGAGGCCTGCGATGCGCCAGGCCGCGCGCGCCTCCGCGGCGCGACGCTCGGGCTGTCCGGGAGTCTCGTCGCGCGCGAGGTAGACGATGCGCGTCGCGCCGCCCAGGCGGATGTTGCGCAGCCCGAGCCCGCCCGCGGCGATGACGCAGTCGTCCTCGTGCGGCGCGAGAATGAGCAGTCGGCCGGGTTGGCTCCACTCCATCCAGCGCTCGAGCCGGGCGATGCGTGCGAGCGCCAGCACGCCCAGGACCAGGAGCAGGGAGTAGAAGAGCGCGACCGGAAGCGCGATCCAGGTGAGACAGGCTGCGGCCCAGGCCAGCACGGCGGCCAGGGCCAGCAGCATCACCACGATCGACGGCCGGAAATCGATGCGGAGCTTCATGCGATCGCGGAGCCCATTCCTGCAACACCTATGCTATCAATCGACCCGGTCCATCAAGCCCTCGCGAGCGAGCCGTTGCGCCTTCTTCATGTCGTTCCGACCTATCTGCCCGCCGTCCGGTACGGCGGGCCGATCCGCTCGGTCCACGCACTCTGCCGCGAGCTCGCCGCGGCCGGCCACGACACCCACGTCTTCACCACCAGCGTCGACGGGCCGGACGACAGCGACGTGCCGCTCGGCAAGCCGGTCGACGTCGAGGGAGTGAAGGTCACCTACTTCCCGAGCCGCGTGCTGCGCCGGCTCTACTGGTCGCCGCCGATGCGGCGCGCGCTCGACGCGTCGACGGGCGGCTTCGACGCCGTGCATCTCCACTCGGTGTTCCTGTGGCCGATCCTGGCCGGCGCGCGCGCGGCGCGGGCGCACGGCGTGCCCTACGTGATCTCGCCGCGCGGCATGCTGGTGCCCGAGCTGATCCGGCGAAAGAGCCGCATCGTGAAGGAGGCGTGGATCCGCCTCGTCGACCGCGCCAACCTCGAGCATGCCGGCGCCGTGCATGCGACCTCGACCGTCGAGGCGCAGCACATCGCGAGCTTCGGCTGGCGCCTGCGGCGCATCGAGGTGATCCCGCACGGCGTCGACGATCCGCCGCCGCCCTCGCAGGCCGCGCTCTCGCCCGACATCGCCGCGGCGATCGCCGGCGGGCCGATGGTGCTCGCGTTCGGCCGGCTGAACTGGGAGAAGGGGCTCGATCGGCTGATCGCGGGTCTGGCCGGGGCGCCCGGCGTGCGTGCCGTCATGGCCGGGCCGGACGCCGAGGGGCATGCCGCCTATCTCGCCGCCGAGGCGGAGAGGCTCGGCGTGACCGATCGAGTCACGATCATCGCGCGCCACGTCTCGGGCGCCGACAAGGAGGCGCTGTTCGAGGCGGCCCGCCTGTTCGCCATGACGTCGCTGTCGGAGAATTTCGGCATCGCCGCCTTCGAGGCGATGCGGCGCGGCCTGCCGGTGCTCGCCACGCCGGATGTCGGCATGTCGGAGATCGTGCGCGACGTGCAGGCCGGCATGGTGGTCGAGCCGACCCCGGCCGCGATCGGCGCGGGGCTGCGCGCGATGTTCGCCGAGCCCGAGCTCTGCCGGCGGCAGGGCCAGGCGGGACGGCGGCACGTCGTCGATCACTACGGCTGGCCCGCCATCGCGCGGCGCATGGCCGAGCTCTATCGCTCCATCGCAACGCCGGGCCGGTCCGGAGTTGCGGCATGATGGAGCTGCTGAAGCAGAGTCCATTCGATCCCGCGACGGAGCGGCGGATCGTCATCGTCGCCGACTGGCTGCGGCCCGATTTCGGTGCCGTCGGGCAGTACATGCAGATGCGCGCGCGGTCGCTCGCCGAGCACGGCCACGACGTCACGCTGGTCGGCCTCTCGAGCCGCGCGGGATCCGAGACCCACGAGGCGAGGGGGAAGGGGACGCTGACGGAGATCCGGCTGCGGGCGCGGCCCGTGCCGCGCGGATCGCTCGTTGGACGCATGATGTGGACGATCGCCACCGACCTTCGCCTGCTCTTCGGCGCGTTCGGCCGCCTGCGCGCCGCCGACGGCATCCTGTTCACCGGCTCGCCGCCGTTCCTGATCCACCTGCTGGCGCCGCTCAGGTTCCTGTGGCGAGGCCGCCTGGTCTACCGCATCACCGACTTCCATCCCGAATGCCTGATCGCCGCGCGCGACCGGCCTTCGCGCGCGCTGGCGCTCCTGCTTGCGCTGACGAACTTCTGGCGCCGACGGATCGACGGCTTCGAGGTGCTGGGCGAGGACCAGCGCCGTCGTCTCAACGAGACGGGCGTGCCGGCCGATCGAATCGCCCTGGTGCGCGACGGATCGCCGGTATCGTTCGAGGCCGGCGTGCGGGGCGAGCCCGTGCCGGCCGACCTCGCGGGCGCCTGTGTGCTGCTCTATTCCGGCAACTACGGGATCGCCCACGAGGTCGAGACCGTCGCCAGGGGCTACGAGCTCCATCACCGGCAAGGGACGGGACGGGTGCGGCTGTGGCTTAGTGCCACAGGGGCCGGTGCCGACGAAATCGCCGCGCGCTTCGAGCGGCTCGGCTTGCCGTTCCACAGGTCGGCGCCGGTCCCGCTCGACCGTCTGCCGGGATTGCTGCGGGCGCCGGATGCCCACCTGGTCACCCTGCGCGATTCCTTCGTCGGCTACGTCATGCCGTCGAAAATCTACGCCTGCATCGATTCAGGACGGCCGGTGCTGTTCGTCGGCAGCGCGGACTCCGACGTGGATCTGCTGGCGCGATCCTCTCGGGCGGGATATTGGCGCGTTTCGTGCGGAAATTTCGACGGTTTTGCCGCCGCCCTGGAGGATCTGGCCGACAAGAAGTCTGCGACCCGACCGGCCCAGTGTTGAGTATCTACTGTAACAATACCCTTTAATATCCTGAAAAATAGTGATATTAGTCGAAGTGTCGGCGTGATTTTTTCTCTGCGCCGGGACTGCAGCTTCCACGGTGATATTGCCACATTCTGGTGGCGATTCTGATTGCGTCTGGACCCGCCTCAGGGTCGTAGTTGGTTCGCGCATGAATTGTGTTTTGACGGGGCCTTGGCATGTTTTCCGCAACTTATCCGTTCGTGCCTGCGGTGGCGCCGAGGTCTTGGCTTCCCCCGTGCAATTCGCTAATTTGTGCGCAAGCTTGGGTGGGACCGGATCGAGTTGCTCGAAGCGGACCAAGCGGGTGTGGCCTCCAAAAAAATGACAGTCGCGTCCCTAAGGCGCGCCGTCGGGTTGGGTTCGATGTCTAAAATTGCACTCCGGACGCAGGGTTTCGTCGCGCTGTCGGCCCTGATGTGGGCGATGAGCGCACATGCGCAGGTCGGCCCCGAGGTCGCGCAAGCGCAGCAGGGGCCGCAGCAGGGCGGTGGCCCGTTGCAGAATGCCGGCCCGCAGCAGGGCGCCGGTCCGTTGCAAGGTGCTGGTCCGCTTCAGGGTGCCGGTCCCGTGCAGGGGGCGATCCCGGCGCCTGGCGTGAACAACATCCAGCCGGGTGGTCCGCAGCAGGGCGGTGGTCCGCTCCAGAATGCCGGCCCGCAGCAAGGCGGCGGTCCATTGCAAGGGGCGGCACCGGTGGCCGGTGCGCCCGGACAGGGCCTGCCGCCGGGTGCGCCGGGAGGCGATCCCACTCAGGCGGGTGGT
>CAYRBQ010000020.1:0-18828 GCA_964422305.1 uncultured Reyranella sp.
AGGACGGGCTGTGGATCATGCGCTCGTATTCGGAGATGACGCTGACGCGATCGAGGAAGACTGCCTTGATCGCGTCCTGCCACGACCAGATCGACAACGGGAAATACGACAAGGGCCGAAAATCGGCGTTGAGCACCAGCGCATGGCAGGACTCAAGGCCGGGCGTCACGGCTAGGCCCGCCGCCGTGGATTGGGACTACTGGGAAAATCCATCCGATCCAACATGCCGCGCATTGTGGCCAAGCTTTTCCAGAAACACAATATGTCGGAGAAATCGCCTCCGATGGGGCATACTGTCGCCACCAAAGAGTGACAGCTTCATGACCAATAAAACCTAGAAGCGACAGGGTAGGCTCGGACGTCCGACGATGAAGTACAGGAAAGCCATAGCCTCCGTTGCAATGCTGCTGGCCGCAGGCGGCGGCGCCTATTGGTATTTCCAGATGGGCTCCGGCCGCGGCACCGGCCCGGCATCGACCAGTGTCGGCCTGGCACCGTCGGGCGCAGCGCCGCCCGCGGCGGCGGCCACACAGGCGCGCCCTCCGGGCGGCATGCCGCCGGCGATGGTCGAGGCGACCAAGCCGCGGATCGGCCAGAGCCGTGAAACGGTCACGGCGGTTGGCACCTTCCGGTCCAACGAATCGGTCGTGCTGCGGCCCGAGGTGGCGAGCCGCGTGAAGGCGATCAATTTCGAGGAGGGCCAGAAGGTCAAGAAGGGGCAAGTGCTGGTCCAGCTCGACGCCGCCACCGAAGAAGCGACCGTGGCGCAGGCCGAGGCGTCCTACGCTCTCTCCAAGGCGAACAACGAACGGCAGGTCGCGCTGGGCGCCCGCCAGGTCGCCGCGGAGCGCACGGTCGACGAGGCGCGTGCCGCTCTGAAGCGCGACGAGGCGGCGCTCCAGATGGCCAAGGCACGGCTAGAGAAGTTCACCCTTACCGCGCCGTGGGACGGCATCGTCGGCCTGCGCAAGGTGAGCGTCGGCGCCTACATCAACGTCGGCCAGGAGATCGTCAACATCGAGCAGATCGACCCGCTAAAGGTCGACTTCCGCATCCCCGAGAACTTCCTCGCCGCCGTTCGGGTCGGGCAGGAGATCGCCGTGACCGCCGACGCCTTCCCGGGCCGCAGCTTTCCCGGCAAGGTCTTCGCTATCGACCCGCTGATCGACGAGCTCGGCCGGGCGGTCGTGGTGCGGGCACTGATCGCCAATTCCGACGAGCTGATGCGACCGGGCGTATTCGCCCGCGTCACACTCACGCTCAACACCAAGGACAATGCACTGTTCCTGCCCGAGCAGGCGCTGATGCCGGTCGGTGAGCGGCACAGCGTATTCAAGGTGGTCGACGGCAGGGCGCAGATTTCGGGCGTCGAGATCGGCCGGCGCCAAGGCGGCGAGGTCGAGGTGGTCAAGGGTATCGGTCCCGACGATCTCGTGGTCTCTGCCGGCCAGATCAAGCTGCGCAACGGCGCGCCGGTCCAGGTCGTGCCCAAGGACTTCCAGCCCGGCGGGCGCGCCCCCGCCGCGACGCCGGGCAAGTAGACCATGACGCTGCCCGAGCTCTCGATCCGACGGCCGGTGCTGGCCACGGTGATGAGCCTGGCGCTGGTGCTGATCGGGCTGGTGAGCTACCAGCGCCTCGCCGTCCGCGAATATCCCAGGATCGACGAGCCGCAGGTCACCGTCGAGACGACCTATCGCGGCGCGTCGGCCGAGATCATCGAAAGCCGCGTGACGACGCCGCTCGAGGACTCGATCTCCGGCATCGAGGGCGTCGAGCTGATCCAGTCGTTCAGCCGCGCCGAGAAGAGCCAGGTCACGGTGCGCTTCAACATCAGCCGCAACGTCGACGATGCCGCTTCCGACGTGCGTGACCGCGTCAGCCGCGTGCGCGCCCAGCTCCCGACCGAGATCGACGAGCCGGTGATCGCCAAGGTCGAGGCGGACGCCTTCCCGATCATCTACCTGTCCTTCACCAGCCCGACGCTGACGGCGGTCGAGGTCACCGATGTCATCGACCGCGTGGTCAAGGACAAGCTGCAGACCATCGACGGCGTCTCTGCCATCCGCATCTTCGGCGAGCGCCGCTATGCGATGCGCATCTGGCTCGACAAGGCGCGGCTCGCCGCCTACCGGCTCACCGTGCAGGAGGTCGAGGCCGCGCTGCGCCGCCAGAACGTCGAGATCCCTTCGGGCCGCATCGAGAGCGCCGACCGCGAGTTCACCGTCGTGTCGGAGACCGACCTGCGGACCGCCGCGCAGTTCAACGAGATGATCCTGCGCGAGAACGAGGGCTACCTGGTCCGCCTGAAGGACGTCGGCCGCGCCGAGCTCGACGCCCAGGACGTGCGCGTCATCGCGCGCGTGAGCTTCGCGCCGAAGGACGACCGGCCGGCCATCGTGGGCGCCAGCTCGGTCAACGTCGGCCTGATCCGCACCTCGACGGCCAATCCGCTGGCCATCGTCGAGGAGGCGCGCAAACGGCTCGCCCAGCTCGAGACCGAGCTGGCTCCGCTCGGCGTGCGTGGCGACATAACCTACGACACCACCGTCTTCATCGACCGCTCGATCAAGAACGTGTTCCACACGATCGCCGAGGCGGTGCTGCTGGTCGTCCTGGTCATCTTCCTGTTCCTGCGCTCGGTGCGGGCAACGCTGATCCCGCTGGTCACCATCCCGGTGTCGCTGATCGGCGCCTTCGCGCTGATGCTGCTGTTCGGCTTTTCGATCAATACGCTGAGCCTGCTCGCCATGGTGCTGGCGATCGGCCTGGTGGTCGACGACGCCATCGTGGTGCTCGAGAACATCTCGCGCCACATCGAGGACGGCATGAAGCCGCTCGACGCGGCCTTGCAGGGTTCGCGCGAGATCGCCTTCGCCGTCGTCGCCATGACCGCGACCTTGGCCGCCGTGTACGCGCCGATGGCCTTCCAGACCGGCCGCACCGGCAAGCTGTTCACCGAGTTCGCGCTCACCCTGGCGGGCGCCGTCGTCGTCTCGGGTTTCGTGGCGCTGACGCTCACGCCGATGATGTGCGCCAAGATGCTGCGCCACAACCACAGGCCGGGCCGCTTCTACCTCGCGGGCGAGAGGGCGCTCGATGCGATGGAGCGCGGCTACCGCGCCCTGCTACGTGGTGCCATGCGCGGCCGGATCGCCGTTCTGCTGTTCGGGCTCGCCGTCGCGGTGTTCGGCGGCTGGCTGTTCACCAAGCTGCCGTCCGAGCTCACGCCGATCGAGGATCGCGGGATCGTGATGAACATCCTGGTGGGCCCGGAAGGCGCCACCCCGGAATACACTCTGCGCTACGCCCAGATGATGGAACAGATCTACATGGGCACCGATCCGGCGACCGGGCAGCCGCGCTTCCCTCACGTCGAGCGCGTGCTGGTGATCGTGGGCTTCCCCGACGTGACGCGCGGGCTGGCCTTCGTTCGGCTCAAGCCGTGGGAGGAGCGCGACGTCAAGCAGCAGGAATACACCAACAAGGCGCGGCCGCTGGCCATGCAGATCCCCGGCACGCTCGCCTTCCCGATCAACCCGCCTTCGCTCGGCCAGCGATCGATCGACAAGCCGGTGCAGTTCGTGCTGCAGACCTCGCGCCCCTTCCAGGAGCTCGACCAGGTTTCCGAACAGTTCCTCGGGCTGGTGCGCGCCCATCCGCGACTCAGCACCGGACTCACCAACATCGAGTCCGACCTCAAGCTCAACAAGCCCGAGATCAAGGTCAACATCGACCGCGAGAAGGCGGCCAACCTCGGCATCGACATCGACACGATCGGCCGGACGCTCGAGACCATGCTGGGCGGCCGGCAGGTCACGAGGTTCAAAAAGGACGGCAAGCAGTACGACGTGATCGTGCAGATCGAGGGCCAGGAGCGTTCGCGGCCGCAGCAGCTCGCGGAGATCTACGTGCGCGCCCGCTCCGGCCAGATGGTTCCGCTCGCCTCGCTGGTCAGCCACGTCGAGCGCGTGGCGCCGCGCGAGCTCAACCACTTCAACAAGCTCAGGGCCGCCATCATCTCGGGCAACCTCAACCCCGGTTATGCTCTGGGCGACGCGCTGGCCGACATGCGCGAGCTCGCCAAGCAGCTCCCGAGCCATGTCAGCATCGACTATGCCGGCGTCAGCCGCGAGTTCACGCAATCCTCGCGCGGGCTCTACGAGGTCTTCGTGATGGCGCTGCTGTTCATCTTCCTGGTGCTGGCCGCGCAGTTCGAGAGCTTCGCCGACCCGCTGGTCATCATGCTGACCGTGCCGATCACCATGACGGGCGCCCTGCTGGCGCTCTGGCTGACCGGCAACACGCTGAACGTCTACAGCCAGATCGGCCTCGTCACGCTGGTCGGCCTGATCACCAAGCACGGCATCCTGATCGTCGAGTTCGCCAACCAGCTCCAGGAGAAGGGCAAGAGCAAGGTCGAGGCGGTCCAGGAGGCGGCGGTGCTGCGGCTGCGCCCCATCCTGATGACGACCGGCGCGATGGTGCTGGGTGCCATTCCGCTCGCTCTGGCGACCGGCGCCGGCGGCGAGAGTCGACAGGCGATCGGCTGGGTGATCGTGGGCGGCATGACGGTGGGCACGCTGCTCACCCTGTTCGTGGTGCCGACGGCCTACTCCTACCTCGCCCGCAGCGACCGGACGGCGCTGCACGCCGAGCCACCCAAGACGCCCGCGCCGCCTGCGTCCGCGCATCCCGCCGAGTAGAAACTAGCGGCTCAGCCGTTCGCGCGCGCCGGCTTCCGAGCCGAGCGACGCCGCCGCCAGTGCGAGGGCGGCCACCGACAGCACCATCACCGCGGCATAGCCGCCGGTGAGGTCGTGCAGCACGCCGCCGATCCAGGCGCCGAAGAAGCCGCCGAGCCCCATGCCGATCGCGATCAGCCCGTAGATCCTGCCGAAATGCGCCCCGCGATAGCGCAGGGTCGCGAGCGTCGAGATCATCGGACCGCGCGAGCCCATGCTGCCGCCGAACAGCAGCACATAGAGCCACAGGAAGAGATCGTCGCCCGGCCCGCGCACGAGGGCGAGCGCGCCGACACCGGCGATCGAACAGCCATAGGCAAGCAGCGCGGCGCGGCGGCGGCCGCCGCGGTCGGCGAGCCAGCTAAAGCCCACCATGCCGAGCGGCGTCAGTAGCCCGGCGACGGCCAGGGCCTTCGCCGCATAGGCGCCCTCGATGCCGCGCTCCAACAGGTAGACCATGGCCTGCGGCACGAGGCTGAAGATGCCCACGGAGGTCAGCGCGAAGGACGAGGTTAGCGCCCAGAACGGCCAGTCCCGCACCGCCTCGCCCACCGTGGGGCCGGGGCCTGCGGCGGCGCGCGCCGGCGCGAGACCCGGTGCGCCGCGCTCGATGCGCCGCCACGGCAGGATCAGCAGCAGGGGCACGAAGATCGCGCTTGCGCCGGCAAAGACCAGGTAGGCGTGTCGCCAGCCCTCGGTCGCAATCAGATGCTGCGCGATCGGAAAGGTCGCCATTGCGCCCACGCCGGCAGCGGACCAGGCGATGCCCAGCGGCACACCGAGACGATGCGGCGGGAACCACCTTCCGATCAGCGACGAGCTCAGCACCCCCGAGAGCGAGGCCGAGCCGAATCCCATCAGCACACCGAGGCTGGCATAGAGATGCCAGAGCTCGGTCGCCTGCGAGCCGATCGCAGTGGCGAGCGCCGTCGCGCTGACGCCCACGATGGTGAGGGTCCGCAAGCCGAAGCGGTCGAGGATCCAGCCGGCGACCGGCGCCGCCGTGCCGCCCAGCAGCAGGGCGAAGGAGTAGATGAGCGTCACCGAACCGCGATTGGCATCGAAGGCCGCTTGCAAGGCCGGCACGAAGACGACGAAGGTGTCGCTGATCGCGCGGCTCGCGACGCCCAGCGCAAAGCACAGCGCCACCAGCGCCCACGGCAGAGCCGATCCCATTGCGTCAACCTCGACGAGCAGCCCGCCGCGCGCAAGCCGCTTGGCGGGCCGGCAGGCTTGCATTCGCCGCATGCGCGCGCCACGTTCCGCGCCGCGGAGGGCAACAGTGCAGGACACTCTCATCATCCCGCTGGGCTTCAACGGCCCGCGTCTCTCGGGCAACGGCGGCTACGTCGCGGGCACGCTGGCGGAGCGCTATCTCAAAGCCTTTGGCGGCGACGGAGCGGTGGAGATCACCCTGCGCGCGCCGATCCCCATCGAGACCAGGATGTCCTTCGTGCGCGAGGGCGAGGCCCTGATGCTACGCGACGGCGACACGCTGGTCTGCGAGGCACGCGCCGGCAAGGTCGATCATCTCCAGCCTCCCGGCCCGCCCACGGACTGGGCCGAGGTGATGCGTCGCGACGCGACGGGCGGCTGCGGCGAGGACAGTGAATTCAACACCTGCCTCGTCTGTGGCCGAAGCCGCGCCGTGGGTGACGGGCTGCGCGTGTTCGGCGCGCACGGTCCCGGCGCGGGCCAGTCGCTCTCCTGCTACCTGCCGCACGCCAACCACGCCGATGCCGAGGGCCGCATACGGCCGGAATTCCTATGGGGCACGCTCGACTGTCCTGGCGCCTGGGCAGCACAGGATCCCGAGGACCCGCGACCGGCACTGACCGGGCGCATGACGGCGAAGGTGATCGATCCGCCGAGAGTCGGCGAACGCTGTGCGGTGGTCGGCTGGCGGATCGGCGCGGAAGGCCGGAAGCTCTACTCCGGCACCGCGCTCTACACGGAAAGCGGCCGGCTGTGCGCCATCGGCCACTGCATCTGGATCGTCCTGAAAGACTAGCTAGCGGCTCTCGCGTACGAAGATGACTGCCGCCTCGTCGGCATAGGCCCGGCGCCAGGCCGGCAGGTGCGACAACAGCCGGTTGCTGGGATGGTCGGCCGGCATCAGCGTCCACTCGATGCGGTTCTGCTCCAGGAGCTGTTCGAGCGGCTCGCCCTGGAGCAGGCCGATCGTGTGCACGTATTTCTTGATGAAGTCGCCGCCATAGAGCTCGCCGCGGCCGTCGATGTAGGTCGGCACGCCGGCATGGATGAGATAGCCGCCGAAATTGTAGTGATTGAGCACGCGGCCGGTGAGGCCCGCCTGCCTGGCGTAAGCCATCGCCGCCGAGGGCATCGTGGTGGATGGCGGCGTGATGCCGGCATAGCGCACCATGAAGATTCCGAACAGCGCGCAAAGCGTCACCGCTACCGCGATGGCCGCAGTCCCTGCCGGTCGCGCCAGGGCCATGGCCTGATCGGCGAGCGAGGTGCCGCGTCCGGCGCGGGCATCGGGCGCGAGCGCCGGCCACTGCAGCGCGAGCAACGGCGCGACCACCAGCGGCACCAGCATCGCGAACTGCTCGGCATTGCGCGAATGACGCAAGTAGAGATGGAGCAGGCCGAGGACGATCAGCAGCCGGATCAACGGCAGCTTCAGCCCGCGCGACAGCGCGGCGTAGAGCGCGATCACCAGGATCAGCTCCTGCAACGGCTGCTGCTGGAAGTCGGGCGACTTCCACTCCGAGATCAGCGCGAGCGTGTCGCCGATGCCGAAGATACGTAGCGTCACCAGGATCGACTCCGGGCCGTAGGGCGTGATGCAGGCGACGAGTATCGCGCCGATGCCGAACTTGGCCCAGGAGACGAACAGCGCTTTTCGCTCGGCGTTGTCGCGCGCGCCGACCAGTGCCTCGAGGCCAAAGGCGCCGCCCAGCAGCAGGCCGAGCGTGAAGCCGCCGTGGAGGTTGGCCCAGAGCAGCATGCAGAGCAGCAGGCGCGGGTCGGGCGCGCGGCGTTCCTCGACCGCCCGCACCAGGCCCGCCACCCAGAGCAGCATGAAGGGAAAAGCCAGCACGTGCGGACGCGCCAGGAAATGCGACACCGCCATCACGATCGCCGCCACGACGAACATCGCCGCCGGCAAGGGCTGCAGGTCGCGCAGCAGGAGCCGCAGCATGAGGGCGAAGGTCACGCCCAACGCGACCGCCGCCAGCGCCGTGACGCCGCCCCAGCCGCCGGCCTTGAACGCGAGCGCCATCAGGAGCTGCGATAGCCATTCCTTGGCGATCCAGGGCTGGCCGGCGAAGGTGAAGGAGAATGGATCGACCGTTGGCACGGTGCCGTGCGCCAGGATCCAGTTGCCGACAGCGATATGCCAGTGGCTGTCCGGATCACCGAGCAGCGGCAAGCCGCTCCCGTTCATCAGGGAGATGAACATCGCCACGCCGAGCACCAGCGGCCACGACAACGACCAGCTCGAGCGCGGACGGGCGAGCGCCGTGCCGGCCTCAGGATAATCGTGTGAAACCGAGAGGCCGGAAGTGACGGCCATGGAGATGCTCCAATACGGTGGGAAGAATGTTCCTTAATGTATTGATATACAATATTATTTGACAAAGTACCAGCCACCCTTTCGATGGGCTATAGGGGGTGGGATGCAGGCCGCTCCGCTCCTCAAGGATCTCGTGCTGGTTGGCGGCGGCCACGCGCACGTCCACGTGCTGAAGAGCTTCGGCATGACGCCGATGCCCGGCGTGCGGCTCACCCTGATCGGCCGTGACATCGAGACGCCCTACTCCGGGATGATCCCGGGATTCATCGCCGGCCACTACACGTTCGACGAATGCCACATCGACCTGGCACGGCTGGCCGCGTGGACCGGCACGCGCCTGATCCACGCCGAAGCGGCCGGCATCGATCGCGCGAACCGACAGGTGCTGCTCAAGAACCGGCCTCCCGTCTCCTACGACATCGTCTCGATCGATGTCGGCTCCTCGCCCAGCATCGAGGCGATCCCGGGCGCGGCCGAGCACGCCACGCCGGTGAAGCCCATTGCCGAGCTGGGCCGTCGCTGGCTCGACTTCGTCGAGCGCGTGAAGGACCGAACCGGCTCGCTCGGGATCGCAGTGATCGGCGGCGGCGCGGGCGGCGTGGAGCTTTCGCTCGCCATCGACCATCGACTGCGCGAGGTCGCCCGGCAGGCGAAGGTCTCCGTCGTCCTCGCCACCAAGGGCGAGATCCTGGGCGGACAGGCGATGGCGGCGCGGCGGAAGATGCGGGCGATCCTGGCGCACCGCGGCGTGCGCCTGCTGGAGAACGCCGCGACGACGTACATCGAGGCCGGGGCCGTGCATCTGGAGAGCGGCGAGCGCCTGCCGGTCGATGACGCCTTCGTCGTCACCGAGGCAAGCGCGGCCAAATGGTTCGCGGAAACCGGCCTCGCCCTCGATCCGCGCGGCTTCATCGCCGTGAAGCCCACGCTCGGATCCGCCAATGACGAGCGGGTCTTCGCCGTCGGCGACTGCGCGACGGTCACGTCGCATCCCCGGCCCAAGGCCGGCGTCTTCGCCGTGCGCCAGGGCCCGCCGCTCGCCGACAACCTGCGCCGCGTCCTGCTCGGTCTGGAGCCACGGCCGTTCACGCCGCAGAGCCGCTATCTCTCGATCCTCGGGACCGGCGACGGCCACGCCGTGGCGACGCGCGGGAACTGGGCGATCGAGGGCGCATGGGTATGGCGGTGGAAGGACCATATCGACCGGAGATGGATGCGCATGTATCGCGAGCCCCCGGCCCAGCCGATGGACCGGGCCGCCCGCGCCGCACCGCCCGATCCGGCCCTGGCCGATGCGGAGGCGAAGCGCCTTCTCGCCGACATCGGGATGCGCTGCGGCGGTTGCGGCGCAAAGGTCGGCGCCGATACGCTGACGCGCGTGCTGATGCGTCTCGGTCCGTCGACCGCAAGCGGCGTCACGATCGGCCTCGACGCGCCCGACGACGCGGCGATGATCGAGGTGCCGGCCGGCCAGGCACTGGTGCAGTCGGTCGACTTCTTCCGCACCTTCATCGACGATCCCTTCGTCTTCGGCGAGGTCGCCGCCGTCCATGCGCTGGGCGACGTGTGGGCGATGGGCGCCCGGCCTCACAGCGCGCTCGCGCTGGCGACCGTGCCCGCCGCGGCCGAACGGCTGATGGAGGAGGATCTCTTCCAGATGCTGTCGGGCGCGCGCACCGTGCTCGATCGTGCCGGCTGCGCGCTGATCGGCGGGCATTCCGGCGAAGGCCCCGAGGCCGCGCTCGGCTTTTCGGTGAACGGACTGGTCGAGGCGGCCCGGGCCCTGCGCAAGGGCGGCCTGCAGCCCGGCGACCGGATCGTGCTCACCAAGCGGCTCGGCACGGGCGTGATCTTCGCCGCGGCGATGCGCGGTGCCGCGCGCGGCACCTGGACCGCCGGCGCTCTCGCGTCGATGCGAGCGCCCTCCTCCGATGCCGCGCGCGCTCTGGTCGAGGCCGGCGCGCACGCCTGCACCGACGTGACGGGCTTCGGACTCGCGGGTCATCTCGCCGAGATGGTGCGTGCGAGCGGCGGGGTGGCCGTCGACATCGACCTCGACGCCCTGCCCGCGCTCGACGGCGCGGTGGAACTGTTCGCGCAAGGCTTCGCGAGCTCGCTGCAGCCCGAGAACCTGCGGGCGCGCCATCTCATCGAGGGCATGGACCGGGCGGCGGCGCATCCGAAGCTGCCGCTGCTGTTCGACCCTCAGACCGCCGGCGGCCTGCTCGCGGCGGTGCCGGCCGATGCGATCGGCCGCATCGACGGTGTCGTGATCGGCGAAGTACGTGCGCGCGACGACGCTCGGCCCTTCATTCGCATCGTGTAGGAGAGGCGACATGGCCCACGCCAAGGCAAGCATCGAGACGACGAACTACAGGACGTCCATCACCACGGGCCACGACGGCCACCACAAACTGACCGCCGACGAAGGGCCGGAGCTCGGCGGCAAGGATGCCGGTCCCGCTCCCTACGATCTCCTGACGTCCGCGCTCGGCGCCTGCACCGTCATCACGTTGCGCATGTATGCCGATCGCAAGAAGTGGCCGGTGACGGCGGTGCACGCCGACGTCCGCTTCTCGCGCGACGGCGACAAGCAGCGCATCGATCGCGTGCTCACCATCGAAGGCCAGGTCGACGACGAGCAGAAGAAGCGTATGGCGGACATCGCCGAGCGCACGCCCGTCACGCTCACGCTGAAGGGCGGCCTCGAGATCCAGACGAAGCTCGCCTAGCGCTTGCCCTTCCTCCATTCCTCGTAGTCGCGCTTGGCCTCCTCGCCCGCGACCGGGAACAGACCCTTGAGCGAGCGGCCCTTGGCGACCTCGAGTTCGGCCCAGCTCTCGTACTCGTAGTTCTTGACCGCTTCCTCGGCCACGGCCTCGACGATGTCGGGCGGGATCACCAGGACGGCATCGCGATCACCCACCACGATGTCGCCGGGATAGACGGCGACGCCGCCACAGGAGATCGGTAGCTGCAGGTCGATCGGACGATGCACGATGGGCGACGGAGGCGAGGACGGGCGGCGATGATAGGCCGGCAGTCCCGTCTTGAAGACGCCGTTGGTGTCGCGGAAGCCGCCGTCGGTGACGATCCCCGCCGCGCCCCGCGCCTTGAGCCGCCCGATATAAAGGTCTCCGGCCGACGCCGCCCGGGAGTCGCCTCGCGAGTCGATCATCAGGACGTGGCCCGGCGGGCACTCCTCCATCGCCTGCGGCTGCACCATCGAGCGGTTGGTCGAGGTCGGTCCATCCTTGTCTTCGCGCGAAGGAATGAAGCGCATGGTGAAGGCGATGCCGACCATGGGCGGCTGCTCGGGACGGAGTGGCCACACGTCGTACAGGGTCATGCTGCGCAGGCCCCGTCGGTTCAGCACGCCGGTCAGGGTCGACGTGCCGACTTTCGTCAGCGCTTCCCGCAGGTCTGATGACAGGACGGTCATGGCGTTCTCTCCCTCGCTTTCATGGCGACGTTAGCCGATAATCGCGCGAATGCGCGTCGAAATCCTTTGCACCGGCGACGAGATCCTCACCGGCAAGACCGTCAACACCAACTACAGCCACATCGCCCGTCGTCTCGTCGACGTGGGGCTGGGTGTCCACTGGGGCACCACGGTCGGCGACGACCGCGAAAGCCTGCTGCTCGCCTTCCGCCAGGCCGGCGAGCGCGCTGACGCGGTGATCGTGAACGGCGGGCTCGGCCCCACCGTCGACGACCTCTCGCAGGAGGTCGCAGCCCAGGCCGCCGGCGTTGAGTTGGTGCTGAGCGACTACTGGATGAGGCGCATGGAGGAATCCTACGCACGGCGCGGGCGCGTCATGCCGCCGAACAACCGAAAGCAGGCGATGCTGCCGGCCAATGCCGAGTTCATCGACAATCCGATCGGCACTGCCTGCGGCTTCGCCGTCACCATCGGCAGGGCGCGCTTCTTCTTCACGCCCGGCGTGCCGCGCGAGATGCGCCGCATGCTCGACGAGCAGGTGATCCCGCGCCTGCTGGCGCTGGGCGGCATCAAGGGCGTCTCGAAGCTGAAGCGCTTTCACACGTTCGGCATCGGCGAGTCGCGCGCCGACCAGATGCTGGGAGACATCGAGGCCTTCAAGGACGGCGGCGGCATCAAGCTCGGCTTTCAGGCGCACTACCCGCAGCTCGAGACCAAGCTCGCCGTCCGCGGCGACGACGAGAGCGACGTCGCTGTGCGCCTGGCGCCGATCGAGGCCGAGGTACGCCGGCGGCTCGGCAACTTCATCATCGCCGAGGACCACGAGACGCTGGAAGGCGTGATCCTGGCCAAGCTCGGCGAACGAGGCCTCACGCTTGCCGTGGCCGAGACCTTCACCGGTGGCAACATCGCCTCGCGCATCGCGCCGCTTCCCGGTTCGGAGAACGTCTTCAAGAAGGGCGTGATCTCGCGCAACGGATCGATCGAAGCCGGCGATCTCCTGAAGGAGAGCGGCGCCGGCGTGGCGCTGAGCGTCGCCGTGCAGCTCGACGAGGGACCGGACCGGCCGGAGTTCGGCGCGACGATCGACGTCGGCATCGCCGACGCGGCCGGCATCGTCACGCGCCGCGCGCGCCTGCTGGGTGGGCGCGACTGGGTGCGCGTCGGCGCCACCGAGCTCGGCCTCGATTGCCTGCGCCGTCACCTGCTCGGCCTGCCGGTCGACGAGCGCATCGACTTCGAACGACGCTAGTCGCCACGATTCCACCGCCCAAAGGAGGAGTTTATCATGCCCTTCATCACGACCCGCGACGGAACGGAGATCTTCTACAAGGACTGGGGGAAAGGTCAGCCGATCGTCTTCAGCCACGGCTGGCCGCTGTCGGGCGACGACTGGGACGCCCAGATGATGTTCTTCCTCGCCCAGGGCTTTCGCGTGATCGCCCACGACAGGCGCGGCCACGGTCGTTCCAGCCAGGGCAGTGACGGCCATGACATGGATCACTATGCCGACGATCTGGCTGCTCTCACCGCCCATCTCGACCTCAAGGGCGCCGTCCATGTCGGCCACTCCACCGGCGGCGGCGAGGTCGTACACTACCTGGCGCGTCACGGCGAGAGTCGCGTGTCGAAGGCCGCGATCATCGCCGCCGTGCCGCCACTCATGGTGAAGACGGCAAACAATCCCGGCGGTCTGCCCAAGGAGGTCTTCGACGGCTTCCAGGAGCAGGTCGCGACCAATCGCGCGCAGTTCTACTACGATGTCCCGGCCGGCCCCTTCTACGGCTACAACCGCCCCGGTGCGAAGCCGGCGCAGGGCGTGATCTGGAATTGGTGGCGCCAGGGAATGATGGGCGGCGCCAAGGCCCACTACGACGGCATCGTGGCCTTCTCGCAGACGGACTTCACCGAGGATCTGAAGAAGATCACCGTACCCGTGCTGGTGATGCACGGCGACGACGACCAGATCGTGCCGTATGCGGATTCCGCGCCGCTGTCCGCCAAGCTGCTGAAGAACGGCGTGTTGAAGACCTACAAGGGCTTCGCTCACGGCATGCCCACGACCGAGGCGAAGACGATCAACGCCGACCTGCTGGCGTTCATCAAGGCCTGAACGGGAGGACAAGATGTCTGTCGTCGAAACCGAGACCCATGGACAGGTCCTCGTCGTCCGCATGAACCGGCCGGACCGGCTGAACGCGCTGAACCACGAGATGCGCACCGAACTGTCGCGCGTCTGGAACGAGTTCCGCCACAGCAGGGAGCTCGAGGTCGCGATCTTCACCGGCGCCGGACGCGGTTTCTGCGCCGGCGAGGACATGAAGGAATCGCTGAAGGACGGCGCACCGGGCGGCCGCCGCCCGGAGGTCGAGGATCCGTTCATGTCGGGCAAGCTGGAGAAGCCCGTCATCGCGGCCGTCAACGGCTTCGCCATGGGCGGCGGCTTCATGCTGGTCGAGCGCACCGACCTGCGCGTCGCCGTTCGCGAGGCGGTGTTCGAGGTCTCCGAGGCCAAGCGCTGGCTGCTGGGCGGTTACAACCACGGCCACATCGCGAACCTGCCCTATCCGGTGGCGATGGAGATGGCGCTGGGCTTCCGCTTCACCGCGCAGCGCTTCTACGAGGTCGGCTTCGTGAATCGCCTGGTCGATGCCGCCGACCTGATGCCGACGGCGCTGTCGATGGCCGAGCATCTGCTGATGCTCCCGCCGGCGAGCCGCGTCAACACGGTCCACATCATGCGCCAGATGCGGCCTGCGCCCGGCCCGGACATGGAGCGGCTCGCGAAGGCCCTGCACGAGCATGGCGCCAAGAGCGACCTGATGGAATCTCGCGCCGCCTTCGCCGAGAAGCGGAAGCCCAACTTCAAGGGCTGGAACAACCCCGAGGACCGCTACAAGCTACCGACGCTCGAGACCCTGAAGTAGCAGTCAGGTTGCCGAAAAAGCGAGCGGCCGCTCCGGCCGTCCGTTCGGACGTACCCACAACCCCACTGATATTGCTGATCTTCGACCGTGCCGCCTCATGGCACGGTTCGTGCTTCGTACTCTGCGAGGCCGGCGTCGGTCTCGACTGGGCATCCAACGGCGGACGCCCGAGGCAAAGCTGCCAACTGATCTTCGCGGCCCACACGTCGGGGGCGAGGGTCCGTTCGGCGGCTTTTTTGTTTGTGAGTACGGACATGACCGAGAAGCTGGTGATCATCGGAAACGGCATGGCTCCCGGCCGCATGCTGGAGCATCTGCTGGAGAGCGTGCCTGGCCGATATCAGGTGACGATCTTCAACGCCGAGCCGCGCGTAAACTACGACCGCATCATGCTGTCGCCGGTCCTGTCGGGCGAGAAGGACTACGAGCAGATCATCATCCACGGCGACGGCTGGTATGTCCGCAACGGCATCACCCTCTACAAGGGCCACAAAATCGAGAAGATCGATCGCGCCGAGAAGACCGTCACCTCCTCGCTCGGTGTGACCGAGAGCTACGACAAGCTCGTGATCGCGGCCGGCTCGAACCCGCTGATCATCCCCGTTCCCGGCCACGATCTCGCGGGCGTGCTGAGCTACCGCGACCTCGACGATGTCAACGCCATGCTGCTCGCCGCGCAGTCCCGCTCGAAGGCGGTCGTGATCGGCGGCGGCCTGCTCGGCCTCGAGGCGGCGGCGGGCCTGCAGGCGCAGGGCATGGACGTGACCGTTGTTCATCTCATGCCGACCCTGATGGAACGCCAGCTCGATCCGGCGGCCGGCTACTTGCTGCAGAAGGCGCTCGAAGAGCGCGGCATCAAGGTGCTGACCAAGGCGAACACCAAGGCGATCCGCGGCAACGGCCGGGTCGAGGCGGTGGAACTGGCCGACGGCACCGTGATCCCTGCGACATTGGTCGTGATGGCGGCAGGCATCCGTCCCAACGCCCAGCTCGCCAAGGAGGCAGGCCTCACGGTCAACCGGGGCATCGTGGTCGACCTCGGCATGCAGACCTCCGATCCCGACATCCTGGCGCTCGGCGAATGCGCCGAGGTCGGTGGGCATGTCTACGGCCTCGTGGCGCCGCTCTACGAGATGGCGCGGGTCGCCGCGGCCCGGCTCGGCGGCGACGAGACCGCCGCGTTCGTGCACAACGACACGCCGACCAAGCTCAAGGTCACCGGCATCGACGTCTATTCGCTGGGCGACTTCGCCGACGGCGAGGACCGCGAGGAGATCGTGCTGCGCGACGCCGCGGCCGGCGTCTACAAGCGCGTCGTGCTGAAGGACAACAGGATCATCGGTACGGTGTTGTTCGGCGAGGTGGCCGACGGCGCCTGGTTCAACGACCTCAAGCGCAAGTCCGCCAACATCTCGGAGATGCGCGAGACCCTGATCTTCGGCCAGGCCTACCAGGGCGGCAGCGTCCTCGACCCCAAGGCCGCCGTGGCGGCGCTTCCCGACGATGCCGAGATCTGCGGCTGCAACGGCATCTGCAAGGGCAAGATCACCGGCACGATCACGGAGAAGGGACTCACCACGCTCGACGAGGTGCGCGCCCACACCAAGGCCTCGGCCTCGTGCGGCACCTGCACCGGGCTGGTCGAGCAGCTCATGGAGCTGACCCTGGGCGACGCCTTCAACCGCAGCGCCGTGCAGCCGATGTGCCCCTGCACCGACCTCGGCCACGACGACGTGCGCCGCCTGATCAGGGCCAAGGAACTCAAGTCTCTGCCCGCCGTCATGCAGGAGCTGGGGTGGAAGACCTCGTGCGGCTGCGCCAAGTGCCGGCCGGCGCTCAACTACTATCTCGTCAGTGACTGGCCGGACGAATACGCCGACGACTACCAGTCGCGCTTCGTGAACGAACGCGTCCACGCCAACATCCAGAAGGACGGCACTTTCTCCGTCGTACCGCGTATGTGGGGCGGCATGACGACTTCGTCGGAGCTACGCGCCATCGCCGACGTGGTCGACAAGTTCAAGATCCCGACCGTCAAGGTCACCGGCGGCCAGCGCATCGACATGCTGGGCGTGCGCAAGGAGGATCTGCCCGCGGTATGGGCGGACCTCGGCAGGGCGGGCTTCGTCTCGGGCCATGCCTACGCCAAGGGGCTGCGCACGGTGAAGACCTGCGTCGGCAGCGACTGGTGCCGCTTCGGCACGCAGGACTCGACCGGATTCGGCGTGCGTATCGAGAAGTTCATGTGGGGATCGTGGACACCGGCCAAGGTCAAGATGGCGGTGTCGGGCTGCCCGCGGAACTGCGCCGAGGCGACGTGCAAGGACGTCGGCGTGATCTGCGTCGACTCCGGCTACGAGATCCACTTCGCCGGCGCCGCGGGCCTCGACATCAAGGGGACCGAGCTGCTGGGCTCGGCGAAGACTGAGGACGAGGCGCTCGAGCTCATCGTCGCCGTGGTCCAGATGTACCGCGAGCAGGGCCGCTACCTCGAGCGCATCTACAAGTGGGCCAAGCGCGTCGGCGTCGAGGAGATCAGGCGCCAGATCGTGCAGGACGCGCAAAGGCGGCGCGGCTACTTCGACCGCTTCGTCTTCTCCCAGAAGTTCGCCCAGGTCGACCCCTGGTCCGAGCGCGTCTCGGGCAAGGACAAGCACGAGTTCAAGCCGATGGCGACGATCGGCTTTGCCCAGGCCGCGGAGTGAGCGCCATGAACTGGATCGCCATCGGCTCGGTCAACGACATCCCGGTGCGCGGCGCGCGCTGCGTGAACACCCCTGAGGGCCGCATCGCCGTGTTCCGCACCGCCGACCACAAGGTCTTCGCCATCGAGGACCAGTGCCCGCACAAGCAGGGGCCACTGTCGCAAGGCATCGTGCACGGCAACGCCGTGACCTGCCCGCTGCACAACTGGGTGATCTCGCTGGAGACCGGCAAGGCACAAGGTGCCGACGAGGGCGCGGTCCGCACGATCCCCGTGAAGATCGAGGGCGACAGGCTGCTGATCGCGCTGGAGGCCCAGGTCGGCAAGGCCGCCTGAGAGTCAGTATGCCAGCCCCTCGCACTTGGCACCGACTGGCTTGCCGAAGTTGCCGGCGGCATCGGCATGGAAGAGCAGCGTGCCGTCTTCGTCGCCGCGCGTGAGGCTGATCATCACCGAATCGTTGGCGACGATGTTGGTCAGCAGCACCATCGACCGGCCGGCATACTGGATCGACGGACGCACGGTGTTGCCATTGTTGTAGACGACGCTGATCGAGCCGTTGCGGTTGATGATCGCGAACCTGACGCCGCTGTCGCTGACGCACAACGACTGGCCCGAGCTCGCCTCGATCGGCGGGGCGCGCAACACCTTGGCATCGGCGCCAGCGCCGACGGGTCCCGAAATCGGCGGTTGCAGGCGGCCTGGCTGGCTGGGCTGGCTGCCCAGCAGGATCATTGGCCGTTCGACCTTGGCTTCCGGCTCGGCCGGCGTCTCGGCGGGTCGCGGCGCCTCGAAGGCCATCGCCTCGAGGGTCGGCGGCGACAGCGCCCTGATCACCAGGAAGCCGATCAGCACCAGGAAGGCCGCCGCCACGGCCGAGACACCGACGATCCGGCGGCGGCGGTCGCGCGCGGCGACGTATTGCAGGTATTCGGCCGGCGGCGCGATGCGCTGCACGGTCGTGGTGATCTTCGAATCGTAGGCCGCCCGCCGGTCGGGATCGGCCAGGGTCTCGTAGGCCTCGGTGATCTGGCGGAAGTTGGCCGCGGCCAGCGCCGCATCGCCGGTCGCGACGTCGGGATGATAGCGTTTGGCCAGACCCACATAGGCAGCACGGATCATCGCCGCGTCGGCGATCCGCGGCACACCCAGCACGACATAGTGGTCGAGGTTCGACATCGGTTCTGCCGGGGCCGGTTTTAAGCCCGAATGCCGGGTCTTGTCACATCATAGACTGGGCAGGTTCAGGCCCTTCTCCCGGGCGCAGGCGATGGCGTCCTCGTAGCCCGCATCGGCGTGGCGCATCACGCCGGTCGCCGGATCGTTCCAGAGGACCCGCTCGACCCGTTTTGCCGCCTCCGGCGTGCCGTCGCACACGATGACCATGCCGGCATGCTGGGAGAACCCCATACCGACGCCGCCGCCGTGATGCAGCGACACCCAGGTGGCGCCGGAGGCGCAGTTCA